>JAPCWD010000002.1 GCA_025943965.1 Synergistaceae bacterium DZ-S4 | reverse complement strand
TCGCAAGCGTCTTTGTGATCGCCGCTGTAAGGGTCGTCTTACCGTGGTCGATATGGCCTATCGTTCCTATGTTGAGGTGCGGCTTGTTTCTTACAAATTTCTCCTTTGCCATTTCTGTCTTGCCTCCTTTAGATATTTCCTGATCGATTGATGATCTTTTGTATTTGCTATATTTTCAGAAGTTCTTCAGCTACGCTCTTGGGCACTTCGTCATAATGGTGGAAAGTCATGGTGTACGAAGCCCTTCCTGATGTTTTGCTTCTCAGGTCCGTAGCGTAACCGAACATTTCTGCCAAGGGCACAAAGGCCTTGACTATCCTTGCATTTGCCCTTGATCCCATTTCAGAGACTTTTCCTCTTCTTGAGGAAATGTTGCCCATTACATCTCCCATATACTCTTCCGGAACTACGACTTCAACATCCATTACGGGCTCCATAAGGACGGGATCGGCCTTCTTCATCGCCTCCTTGATCGCCATCGAGCCTGCGATCCTGAAGGCCATTTCCGAACTGTCGACTTCATGGTAGCTGCCGTCGACGATCGCCACCTTGATGCCAATTACAGGGTAGCCGCCGAGAATACCGTTGTTGAGCGCCTCTTCGACACCCTTCTGGGCGGCAGGGATGTATTCCTTCGGAACAACTCCGCCAACGATGCGGTCTTCCCACTCGAATCCCTTGCCTTCGGCAAGCGGTTCGACCTCAAGGACAACGTCTCCGTACTGTCCCTTGCCTCCGGACTGACGGACAAATTTGCCCTGTGCCCTCGCGGGTCTCCTTATCGCCTCTCTGTAAGCGACCTGAGGACGTCCCACCTTTACCTCGACGTTGAACTCCCTGCGGAGCCTGTCAACTATGATCTCAAGGTGGAGTTCTCCCATTCCGCTTATCAGGGTCTGCCCTGTCTCCTCGTTGACTGAAACGTGGAAAGTCGGGTCCTCTTCCGAAAGGGCGTCAAGCCCCTTAGCAAGCTTTATCTGGTCAGCCTTGCTCATGGGTTCTACGGAAAGCGATATAACGGGTTCCGGGAAGATCAGGTTTTCCAGCAGTACAGGCTTCTTTTCATCGCAAAGCGTATCTCCCGTACGGACCTGTTTGAGCCCGGGGATAGCTACGATCAGGCCTGCCTGCGCGCTCTCGAGCTCCTCACGCTTGTTTGCGTGCATCCTGAGTATCCTTCCTATCCTTTCACGGCGCCTTGTGTTCGTGTTGTAGATCGACATGCCGTTCTCTATAGATCCTGAATAGATCCTGCAGAAAGCAAGCCTGCCGACAAACGGGTCGACCATGATCTTGAACGCAAGAGCAGAAAAAGGCTGATCAGAAGAGGGGATTATTTCTATCTCTTTTTCCGTGTTGTCAGGATCGTGCGCCTTGAGCGGGGGCATGTCAACGGGGCTCGGAAGATATGCCACGACCGCATCAAGAAGCGGCTGTACGCCCTTGTTCTTGAATGCCGAACCGCACATTACCGGCACGATATTCAGGCTTATGACAGCCTTCCTGATGGTCCTCCTGATCAGATCTTCGGGAACTTCCTCTCCCTCAAGGAAGAGGTTCATCATCTCGTCATCGTAGTCGGAGAGATTCTCGACCATTTCCGACCTTGCGATCTCTACCTCTTCTTCGAGCTGAGGCGGGACATCCGCGATATGGAATTCTGTTCCGAGCGTATCATCATAGATTATCGCCTTTCTCGCGACAAGATCCACCATTCCCGTAAATCCGTCTTCCACACCGATAGGTATCTGTATCGGAACAGCCCTGGCGCCGAGACGCCTGCGCATCTGGTCGACTACCGAGAAAAAGTCAGCTCCGACCCGGTCCATTTTGTTGACGAAAGCGATCCTCGGTACGCGATACTTGTCTGCCTGACGCCAAACTGTCTCTGACTGAGGCTCGACTCCGCCAACTGCACAAAAAACGGATACTGCCCCGTCAAGCACTCTCATAGAGCGCTCGACCTCAACAGTAAAGTCCACGTGCCCGGGTGTATCAATAATATTGATCAGGCAATCGCCCCAGAAACAGGTAGTCGCGGCAGATGTGATCGTGATACCACGCTCACGTTCCTGCTCCATCCAGTCCATCGTAGCAGCGCCTTCGTGAGTTTCACCCAGCTTGTGCTTACGGCCTGTATAGAACAGGATGCGCTCTGTCGTTGTAGTCTTACCTGCATCTATATGCGCAGCTATTCCTATATTGCGCACCTTACTCAAGTCGATGCCCTGCATCGTCAACACCACCAAACTAAAACTTTAAAATTAATGTTCTTCACACTACCAGCGGTAGTGTGCAAACGCACGGTTAGCTTCGGCCATGCGGTGGGTATCTTCCCTCTTCTTTACGGAACCGCCCTCGCCCTTGCAGGCGTCGGTAAGTTCACGGGCAAGGCGTTCCACCATCGGAATGCCTTTGCGCGAACGGGAGAAATTAATGATCCAACGGATCGCGAGAGCCTGCGCCCTCTCAGGTTTGACCTCAACGGGAACCTGATATGTCGCTCCGCCGACTCTCCTCGGACGGACTTCGACCAGCGGACGAACGTTAGTCATCGCCTTTTCGAATACTTCTCCAGGCTCAATACTCAGCCTGTTTCCAGCCAGATCCAGTGCTCCATAAAAAATTCTCTCAGCCGTGCTCTTTTTGCCGCCGAGCATAAGGCAGTTGATGAATTTTGTAATTGCCGGGTTCGCATAAACTGAATCGGGCGGCGTTATACGTTTTTTTACATGTCCCTTGCGTGGCATATAGGACCAACCTCCCTTTGATAATACAAATTACTTCGGTCTGCGAGCGCCGTAGAGCGAACGGCTCTGACGACGGTTTTCAACGCCGCCGCAGTCAAGTGTTCCCCTGATTATGTGATAACGGACACCAGGCAAGTCCTTTACACGTCCGCCGCGGACGAGGACTACGGAGTGTTCCTGAAGATTATGTCCTACACCCGGTATATAAGCAGTGACTTCTATTCCGTTGGTAAGACGCACACGTGCGACTTTACGGAGAGCAGAGTTAGGCTTCTTAGGAGTAACAGTATAGACGCGGGTACATACTCCGCGGCGCTGCGGGTTCTCCTGAAGAGCAGGGGCGCTCATACGACGCCTCTTGTCCTCTCTGCCGGTGCGAATAAGCTGGCTTATTGTTGGCAAATAGCTCCCTCCTTCCCTGTTAATATTTCTTTCTACTTTTTAAGAAGCGCCGCCGCAGCAGTCTTTCTTGTCACGGCACAGGCCCTTCCCAACTGCAGCGATGTCTCTGCCCACTCAACGGGCACTGCGCGCTTCTCTGCCTCTTCAAGTATCTCTGACAACAGCCGCACATCCGCTTCTTTTGAAAGAAAAACCTTAACTGCTTCATTCGCCTTGAGCTTCCTCAGGACCGAGTTTATTCCTGCTATCCTTCCGGATGAAGCGAGTTCGTTTAAAGGCACACGGACACCTCCTGTGCAAAGGCGCACCAGAGTATATTAACAGCGGAAGCCTCTGGTGTCAATAAACACCCGGGCTTCCGCTGAATATTTTATTTGATTGGAATATTTTAGGTAAAACTACTTACCCCGGCCGCTGCGATCAGTCCTTCTGAATGATCGCTTCTTCCATCCCTGGAAGAGATGATTCGGAGGACTCAGCGATCACTACCTTCCTGTACCTCTCGATCCCTGTTCCGGCAGGTATAAGCAGTCCTATTATTACGTTCTCCTTAAGACCGACAAGGTTGTCTACGTCGCCTCTCACTGCGGAAGCTGCAAGTACCTGTGCCGTCTGCTGGAACGATGCTGCGGAGAGGAAACTGTCGGTGGCAAGTGCCACCTTGGTAACTCCATGTACTACAGGGCTCCACTGCGGTTCCTCCCTCAGTCTCCTTACAAAAGAGACGCGCTGGATCAGCTGTTTGTGATCCGAGGGTGCCTGCTTGGGACGTACCGTTATGTCATCGGCGCCAGAGGACGCTATGCTGTCAAGGACTTTGCTCGTTATCTCCTGACCTGCCTCTGCTACCGTGTTTCCCTTTTTGTCCCTGATGGTTTCCAGAAGGACTTTGCCGAGGGCCCTCTCAGTGAGAACCTGCCTGATCACCTTTTCTCTCGTTATTATGTTGCCTTCGCTTTCGATGCCCGATATCGAGCCTTCGACGATGCCTCTTACTATTGAGCCGTCAATGCCGTGTGTGATGTTTTCGATCACTTCTCCTTCAGAATTGATCGCCTGGGTAAGCGGTTTGCCGAAGTAATGCTCTATCAGCACATGGTGCATCGAATCAGTGAGATTGATGTGCTCAGGGTTCTTCCAGAGCTTGATCTCGCTTATGTTGTTGGCACTCAGTGTCTTTATCGCGAGCGAGTCAACTATCGCATCCATCGGGATAACGACCCTGCCGTCCTTTTCAACATCAGCGGCAAACCACGCTGCATCTTCGCTCTCATCAAGTACATTGGTATCCCTTACAAGCATGGGCTGCGGCGGAAGCGATGCGATCCTGACAAGATCCGCGGAAGAGAGCCTTGTCCCGGCTTTGATAAGGACCTCGCCGTTCTCATCCGGCCTGAAGTCCTTGATCAGCTCAAGACCTTCCATCGTCCTCCTGAAGCTTGCGTCTCCGAGTACAACTCGGAGCTCGCCCTCCCTGTCCTGGACGGTCAGCTCTCCTGACGCTCCTCCTGGCCTAAGCATTTCTCCAAGCGCAGCTTTTGTGATATACTCCTGAGCCTCGCCGTCTTTTCTGAGAACATCTCCGGGTGCGTCGATTATCCTGCAGTCTCTGAGGAAATTGTATGACTCGTCCAGCGAGGCCTGATTCTGTTCCGAGATCTGCCCGACACTTACTTCGAGATCTCCCTTCCAGACAAGTTCGCCGGAAACGAAGGAGCTGTCCCCCTCTTCTATCACCCGTACACGGTTGATCGGAGCGACCTTGCGAAGTATCGTCTCTATATGCTTGTCGTTAATCGAGACGCCCTGCGAACGGTAAACCTCCTGGATGCCGTCCAGAAGATAGTGCTGGACTGCCTCAAGACCCTCGACTTCCAGAAGCTGCTGAGGATCTATGTAGCCCTCTGTGAGGACCATCCCTTTTGTTATCGTGCAGCCTTCTTCGACGCCGGAGAGCAGGTTCTGAGAGGCGGGGATGTTGTAGGATATCCTCTCTTCAGTGCCGTCTTCCTTTATCACGCCGATGATGAGCTTTTTCTTGCCGTCCATCTCCCTAATCTCAAGGAGAGTGCCGCCGACTTCAGCAAGGATAGCGACCTTTTTGGGCCTGCGGACTTCGAAGAGCTGCTCGATCCTGGGAAGACCCTGGGTGATGTCTTCTCCGGTGAACTGGCGTACGCCTCCCGTGTGGAATGTTCTCATCGTGAGCTGCGTTCCGGGTTCTCCTATGGACTGGGCTGCTACGACCCCGACAGATTCACCGATGGCGACCCTCTTTCTGGTCGCAAGATCCCTTCCGTAACAGGCGCGGCAAATTCCGTGCCTGAGGCCGCATGTGAGCGGGCTGCGGACCCAGACGGAACTGATCCCCTTTGATTCGATGTATTCGGCCTTCACAGCAGATATCTCCTCATCCCTGACTAGGAGAAGTTCTCCGCTCTTGGGATCGGTCACATCCCTGAGGCTTGTCCTTCCCGCGAGGCGCTCGGACATCGAGATCGTGGCCTTTCCGTCCTGCTGCAGTAGCGGGCGTATTTCTATGCCCTGATCGGTCCCGCAGTCCTCATCCATTATTATGAGGTCCTGGGCTACATCGACCAGGCGCCGGGTCAGATAGCCCGACTTAGCCGTACGGAGGGCTGTGTCGGCAAGCCCCTTTCTTGCTCCGTGGGTCGAGATAAAGTATTCAAGAGTATTGAGCCCCTCTTTGAAGTTTGCAACTATAGGATAGCGGATGATGCGTCCGGACGGGTCTGCCATAAGTCCGCGTATTCCCGCCATCTGGGCGACCTGTCCGCGCGATCCGCGGGCTCCGGAATCCACCATTATCCTCAGTGGGTTGGTCTCGTTCATGCTGTCCATGATTTTGTCGGCGATGAGCCTTCCAGCGTCAGACCAGAGGATGTCCTTCTGCCTCATGTACTCGTCTTCGGTGAGGATACCCATTTCATACTGTGAAGTGAGATCCTCTTCCTGTTCAAGAGTCACATCCAGTATCTCCTTCTTTTCGGCAGGCACGACGACGTCGCCGACACCGAGGCTTATCCCGCTGTGTGTTGACCAGTGGTAGCCGAGCGTCTTGATCTCATCGAGCATCTCGACCATCGCGGTCTGCCCGACCTTGTCGTATGCAGCGTCAAGAAGGGAGCCCATCTCCTTTTTGTTTATGGTCTTGTTGATATATCTCAGGCCGGGATGGAGTGCCGAATTAAAGAGCACGCGCCCCGGTGATGTCTCTATCCACTTCCCGCCAGCCGTTTCGCATTTCCACGAAGGATCGGCCTTGATCCTGATCTTTGAGTTGACGTGGATGATAGAGTGGTCAAGGGCCGACATTACATCTTCAACGCCCGAGAAGTACAGGCCTTCTCCCTTCATTCCGTCTCTCAGGCTGGTAAGGAAGAATACGCCGAGGATGATGTCCTGTGTCGGTATTACGACAGGCTTGCCGCTCGCCGGGGAGAGAAGGTTATTCGAGGAAAGCATAAGCACCCTGGCCTCTGTCTGAGCCTCCAGTGAAAGCGGAACGTGGACGGCCATCTGGTCTCCGTCAAAGTCTGCGTTGAATGCGGTACAGACCAGAGGATGGAGCCTTATTGCCTTTCCTTCGATAAGTACGGGTTCAAAAGCCTGTATCCCAAGGCGGTGAAGCGTAGGCGCCCTGTTGAGCATTACGGGATGATCCTTGATTATGCCCTCAAGTATGGCCCAGACTTCGTCCCTGCCTCTTTCGATAAATCTTCTTGCGCTCTTGACGTTGGGGGTAAGGCCGCTTTCGACCAGCTTGTGCATGACAAACGGCTTGAAGAGCTCAAGCGCCATCTGCTTCGGCAGACCGCACTGGTAGATCTTCAGGCTGGGTCCGATAACGATGACGGAGCGTCCCGAATAGTCAACTCGTTTTCCAAGCAGATTCTGACGGAAACGTCCTTTTTTGCCCCTGAGCAGGTCTGTAAGGCTCTTGAGGGGCCTGTTGCCTGCCCCAAGCACTGCCTTGCCCCTGCGGCCGTTGTCTATCAGAGCATCCACCGATTCCTGGAGCATCCTCTTCTCGTTGCGCACTATGATCTCAGGGGCTTTCAGCTCCTGAAGCTTGCGAAGGCGGTTGTTTCTGTTTATGACCCTGCGGTAGAGGTCATTGAGGTCTGAGGTCGCAAAACGGCCCCCGTCCAGCTGGACCATCGGCCTCAGGTCGGGCGGGATGACAGGGAGTACGGAGAGCACCATCCACTCCGGTTTGCTGTCGCTCTTCCTGAAATCCTCCGCGACCTGGAGCCTCTTGACCAGTTTACGCTTTTTCTGTCCCGAGCACTCTGCTATATCTTCCCTGAGCGAGGATACGAGAAGGTCGATATCCATCTGCTCCAGAAGCGTGTAGACCCCTTCAGCTCCGATCCCCGCCCCGAAGGTCTTATCGTAAGCCGAGCAGATGGACTGCTCCCTCTCGAGGATTATGTCTGCCCTTTCAAAGGGAGACTCCCCTCCGTTGATGACTATGTAGCAGGGGTCCTCCAGGGTCTCTGTCTCTTCAACCGTCTGGAAGCGCCTGGGATACTTCTGGCTGTAAAGCCTGTACTCGCTCTCCGAGATCACGTCATTCTTAACGAATGGCAAATGCACGACAGAGGTGACTATGAAGGCTTCCTGGTTGTTAAGGACGGCCTTTTCAAACTTAAGTCCGCTGTCGGCCTCCTTCATTGACCTTATCTTTGATTCAGGAATTATGGCATTTGAAGCCTGCTCCTGATCTTCCCTTAAAATCCGGTACGCGCTCTCTGTCTTGAAGAGTTCGTCGCCGTATTCGTTCCTGATCCGGTTGACCTGGGCAGCGGTAATGACATCGCCTTCATCAACATTGATCTCTTCGACTTTTGTGATCCTGAAAGCCTCTTCGGCCTTGAACTTGGGATCATAGAAACGGTGGATGCGTTCCTCGGAGGCTGAAATGAGCTTGCCTCTGCGGGCAAGGTCTATCCTGCGCCCCTCGCTGACAACTTTATAGACCTTTTCCCTGCGGCGTGTGGGGGCAAAATATACCACCTTTTCGAGTTCTTTTGTCGAAGCTCCGAGAAGCAGACTCAGCCTGCTCGGAATGCCTCTGAGATACCAGATATGGACGACCGGCGCGGCAAGTTCGATATGACCCATTCTCTCTCTGCGTACGCGGTTGTCTGTGACCTCCACTCCGCAGCGGTCACATACCACCCCTCTGAACTTGGGGCCGCTTCTCTTATATTTTCCGCAGGCGCACTCATAACTGCGGGTCGGACCAAATATCCTTTCGCAGAAAAGTCCGTCTTTTTCCGGACGGAGCGTCCTGTAATTTATTGTTTCAGGCTTTTTGACTTCACCGCTTGAAAGCTCCCTGATCCTTCCGGGGGAGGACAGTTTAGTCCTCACTCCGGCGATCTCGCGATTTAGGTTAGCCATTAAATATCATCCCCCTGGTCATCCTTCTTAGGAGCAACGTCATTGAAGAGATCCGCAACATCATCCCTGAGGACTTCAGCCTCTTTTTCTTCATCTGTTTCGTGCAGCTCTATAGAACTGTATTCCGACGCATGTTCATGGAATAGGTCACTGTCAGATATCGACCTCGAAGGTCTGCTCAGGCCGAAATCTTCCTCAAGGCTGTCGACTGTTGAATCAGGCTTGAACGAAACATGGCGTCTGGTTTCCCTGCCGCCGTCCTCGTCCTCTTCTGAAAGGACAAGCTCTCCGAACGAACCGTCTGAGTATTTGATCTCTACATCCAGCCCAAGGCCCTGAAGTTCTTTTATAAGCACCCGGAAGCTTTCGGGAACGCCCGGTTTGGCGAGGTTTTCGCCCTTGACGATCCGTTCGTAAGTCTTGAGCCTTCCCCTGATGTCGTCCGATTTGACTGTGAGCATCTCCTGCAGCATGTGGGCAGCCCCGTAGCCTTCAAGGGCCCAGACTTCCATCTCCCCGAACCTCTGGCCTCCGAACTGGGTCTTGCCTCCCAGGGGCTGCTGGGTTATCAGGCTGTAGGGTCCTATCGAGCGGGCGTGGATCTTGTCGTCGACAAGGTGTATCAGCTTGAGCATGTACATGACTCCGACCGCCACCTTGTTCGCCATCGGCTCCCCTGTTCTTCCGTCATAGAGGGTTATCTTGCAGTCATCCCTCATCTCGGGATATTTTGTGCTCTGGATCTCCTTGACGTAAGGCATAAGGTCTTCTGCAGTCGCCGATTCGAAGACCGGCGTAACGACCTTCCAGCCGTTCTGCATGGCGACAAAACCCATTACGGTCTCAAGCACCTGCCCGAGGTTCATTCGGC
The DNA here is from genome assembly GCA_025943965.1 of Synergistaceae bacterium DZ-S4. Taxonomy (NCBI): domain Bacteria; kingdom Thermotogati; phylum Synergistota; class Synergistia; order Synergistales; family Synergistaceae; genus Caenicola; species Caenicola nitritireducens. Next base: position 211,538 of record JAPCWD010000002.1, on the reverse strand, counting down.
TCGGGACTCCCAGTGGGTTGAGGACGACATCGACTGGCGTTCCGTCCGAAAGGTAGGGCATATCTTCCTCAGCCATTATCCTTGATACAACACCCTTGTTGCCGTGGCGTCCGGCCATCTTGTCGCCCTCGGTTATCTTGCGGAACTGGGCGACATATACCTTTACGACCTCGTTTACACCGGGGCTCATATCCTCGCTGTTCTTATCCCTGGAGAGCCTCTTGATCTCGACGACCTTTCCGCCTTCACCGTGCGGGACTCTCAGACAGGTATCGCGGACCTCTCTTGCCTTCTCGCCGAAGATCGCCCTGAGGAGCTTTTCTTCCGGCGACTGGTCGGACTCGCCTTTCGGGGTGACCTTTCCGACAAGTATGTCTCCGGCCTTTACTTCTGCGCCGATCCTGACTATTCCGTCCTCGTCGAGATTCTTCAGAGCGTCTTCCCCCACGTTGGGGATGTCCCTCGATATCTCTTCGGGGCCGAGTTTTGTGTCACGCGATTCGACCTCATACTCTTCTATATGTATGGAGGTGTAGAAATCTTCCTTTACAAGTCTCTGGCTGAGGAGTATGGCGTCTTCAAAGTTGTATCCCTCCCACGAGACGAATGCGACAAGCACATTGCGTCCGAGGGCAAGTTCTCCGCCGTCGCAGGCCTGGCCGTCGGCGATGACCTCACCGGACTCCACCTGCTGGCCGTGGGTGACAATAGGCCTCTGGTGGATCACGGTACCCTGGTTGGACCTTCTGAATTTCGGCATTGTGTAGATATCTTTATCGTTGTCTTCCGTATCGATCTCTATTCTGTCAGAATCTACATATGTTACTGTTCCGGCTCTCCTGGATACGGCACACGAACCGGAGTCCTTGGCTATGCGGTGCTCTATGCCGGTGCCGACTATCGGAGAGTCGGGGAAGACAAGGGGAACAGCCTGCCGCTGCATGTTCGATCCCATGAGTGCCCTGTTCGCGTCATCGTGTTCAAGGAATGGGATGAGGGCAGTCGATATGGAAACTATCTGCTTAGGGGAAATGTCCATATACTCCAGCTGCTCAGGCTGTATCTCTATCGTGTTGTCATGATGCCTGACATATATGCCGGTACCGCCGTCCGTGGGGAGGATCTGCCCCTCATCGGATATAGGGGTGTCTGCGCGTCCGACATAGTATTCGTCTTCGTCGTCCGCAGACAGGTATACTATTTCGTCGGTCAGGTATCCGTCTACCACCTTCCTCCTGGGACATACAAGGAAGCCGTACTCGTTTATCCTTGCAAAGGTCGCAAGCGAGGTGACCAGGCCTATGTTGGGGCCTTCAGGCGTCTCTATCGGACAGACCCTTCCGTAGTGGGTATGGTGGACGTCACGGGCTTCGAATCCGGCACGTTCCCTGCTAAGTCCTCCGGGACCGAGTGCCGAAAGGCGGCGTCTGTGTGTAAGCTCGGCAAGCGGGTTTGTCTGGTCCATGAACTGCGACAGCTGTCCTGAACCAAAGAATTCCCTTAACGCAGCCGAGATCGGGCGAACGTTGATAAGGTCCTTGGCCATTGCTGTGGCAAGATCGGGAGTCGTGGTCATACGCTCCCTTGCGATCCTTTCCATCCTCAAAAGGCCGATACGGACCTGGTTCTGAAGAAGTTCACCAACTGCGCGGACCCTCCTGTTGCCGAGGTGGTCGATGTCGTCCATGTGTTCGTTTCCGTCGCGGAGCCTTATAAGGCTCTTAATTATCGCTACGATATCCTCAACTGTAAGAAGGCGTTCCGTGCTTGGGATATCGAGACTCAGCCTTCTGTTTATCTTATACCTTCCGACCCTTCCGAGGTTGTATCTTCGGGGATCGAAGAAGATGCTGTTGATATATTCCCTGGCATTTTCCATTCGGGCCGGTTCGTTGGGCCTCAGCTTACGGAAAAGCTCAAGTATCGCCGCATCGGGCGTGCTCGTGTTGTCTCTTTCGATGGTCGCGGATATGGCGGGATCTACGTCCCAGACCCAGATCTTGGTCCTGCCGCTTTCCCAGAGGGCCTCTAGGTCCTCTTTCGTGAGCCTTTTGTTTTTTTGGATGGCGACAGATCCTTCTCCTTCGCCTGAAATGATGGCTTCTGCCAGAAGCATGCCCCTGACTTCGTCCTCGACAAGATCTCTTTCCACTTCTTTCGCTCCGAAGAGGGAAAGAAGTTCTTCCGTGCTCTGGATGCCGAAAGCTCTCAGCATCATGGTCACGGGGATCTTCTTCCTGTTGTCTATCTTGACTGACAGGACTTCGCCGGGGGCCAGGTCAAATTCGATCCATGCCCCGCGGTCCGGTATCAGTTTGGCCATAAACGATTCCTGGCCGGGGATGCCAAGTTCAGCGCTGAGATAGACGCCTGCAGATCTCGCAAGCTGATTAACGACGACACGCTCTGTGCCGTTGATTATGAATGTTCCTCTCTCTGTCATCGCCGGGAAATCGCCAAGATAGATCTCCTCTTCCTTGATCTCGCGCGTCTTTCTGTTAGCCAGCCGAATCGTCGCACGCAGAGGTCTCGACCATGTAAGGTCCCTGCTGCGCGCCTCATCCAGACTCATGACTACAGGATCGACATAGTATCTTACGAACTCAAGTGCGAATGAACCGTCGTAGCTTTCGATGGGGAAAACTTCATCGAAAAGTTCCTGGAGACCCTGAGAGGATCTGGCGTCGGGATCAGTATCAGCCTGAAAGAACCACTGATATGAATTGCGCTGGACCTCAACAAGATCCGGTAGAGCGATAAGATTTTTTTCTTTTCCAAAAACCCTGCGCTGCTCAAAAGCCTTGCCTGATGGTGTCTTAACCTGCATGGGAGCAACCTCCCTGAATGGAATATTTGGTGAGAATGTACAATCGTACAAATGAGTATTCTAACAAAAAAGCGACAACTGTCAATAGACAGGTGTCGCCTGTTTTTGATTTAGTGGTGTCGAGGAGGGGAATTGAACCCCTATGGGCGCTAGCCCACTGGATCCTGAATCCAGCGCGTCTACCAGTTCCGCCACCCCGACATATACGATTTGGGTTTGTTGAATAAGCTTGCAACGCAGTGGATTTTATCAGCTAGTTCGATCTTTGGCAAGAAGATAATTCTATTGCATTGCCGATTTGACGATCCGGTCCTGATGATCCTTTTATTTTTTTGCCTGACCGGACTGCAGCCGTGAAGTACCCCCTTACGCCCGCCGCCGACCGTCTGCTCATTTTCGCCGAAACCGGCCTGATCATCTTTCCTGAAGGATCTCTCCTATTTTTGAACCTGTCTCCCCCATAAGGTCAAATTTACTCTGACCTGTCTGTTCTGTTAAAACAAATGGCGGCTAGATCCGCAAAACCGCCGGACATCAGTGACTTAAACAATTTTCCCGGTATCTGTACACCTAATTATCAACTGATTATACATGAACAAAAGTGAGCAAAACTATATTTATGGGATAAAAATAGTGAAATTCTGCACAACAATATGAAATATATGTTAAAATTTTCATATTGGGGAAGACTGGCATTTGCTTTTATGATCGCCGGTCTGTTTTTAAATCATCATCAACTCAGGAGGGATTTTGTGTGAAAGTACTTCAGCTAAGAACGGAGAAGTGCGTACAGTGCAAGGAATGCATGTCCGCATGTTCCAAGGCATGGTTCAAGGAAGACTCTCCCGCGCTTTCAAGGATCAAGGTGGAAAACAAGGCGACATATCCTAACATCAACGTCTGCAACCAGTGCGGCGCGTGCATTGAAGTCTGCCCGACAAAGGCGCTTGAGCGCGACGCCAACGGGATCGTGCAGGTCCGCAAGGACAAGTGCACATCCTGTCTCATGTGTGTGGGTTTCTGCCCCTCCGCGAGCATGCTGTTTAACGGCGCAAAGCAGACCGAACCCTTCAAGTGCATTTCTTGCGGCATCTGCGCAAAAGCGTGCCCGACCGGAGCTCTCGAGCTCCTCACCACACCGGAATCAAAGTAAGAAGGGGTGACGAAAATGGATATGAAAGAGATGAAACTTTTATCGGAATGGTCTTACGAACCGGCGAAGATCCATCGCGGATATGCGGGTGAGACCCTTTACGTCGGACTTGGAAATAAAGACGGCAACTACAAATTCGAGAAACGCCCCGTTTCCGAAGACATGATCGAAAAGTTCACGGGCGGACGCGGTTTCGGTCTCAAGCTGCTCTGGGACGCAGTGAAAGAGACAACGAAATGGGACGACCCGGAGAACGAACTGGTCATCGCGGGCGGACCCTTCTGCGGGATAACCCAGTATCCAGGCACGGGAAAATCATACACCGTATTCCTCTCCCCTGCCACGAAACAGACCTACAACAGCAATGCAGGGGGATACTTCGGTCCCTTCCTCAAGTTCTCGGGCTTCGACGCCCTTGAGATCCAGGGCAAGGCCGACAGGCCCGTTGTAGTTTTTATCGACGGGGACAACTATAAAGTACAGGTGTTCGAATCGACCCTCGAAGACAACAACGCATACTATATTTCCGAGGAACTCCACGATTATTTCGCAAAAGACGAACAGGATAAACGTACGATATCAGTCATTTCTACAGGCATGGCTGCAAAGACGAGCTATATTGTAGGTCTCAACTTCAGCTTCTATGACGTCCGCAGGAAGGCCGTAAGGCTCAAGCAGGCAGGACGCGGCGGCGGCGGCACGGTACTCTGCGACAAGAACGTTGCTGCAATAGTCGTAAAACGCACCAAGTTCACGGGCCTGGAAAATGATCCCGTAGACGTCGAAACGATCATGAAGGCCGGAGTAAGCCTTCACAAGCGCATTCACGACCACGACAACGAACAGTGCAAGATGCGTGCGGCAGGTACCGCGCACCTTACCGAGATCATGGACGACTACGAGCTGCTGCCCGTAAACAACTACAAATTCGGGAGCCACAAGGACATCAACAATATAAGCTCACATGAGTACATCAAACTTTTCAGCCAGGGAATGGCTGACGGTTGCTGGTACGGATGCTCGCTCGCATGCGCCAAGGCGGTGGATCACTTCCCGCTCCAGACCGGCCCCTGGAAGGGCAAAGAAGTCGTGGTCGACGGACCCGAATATGAGACGGCAGCCGGACTCGGGTCCAATGTCGGAGTTTTTGATCCCTACTGGACGATCGAGGCCAACTTCTACGCCGACCACTACGGATTCGATACGATCTCGCTCGGAACGACCCTCGCCTGGGCATGTGAGTGCTATGAGCTCGGACTGATCAACAAGGAGCACACGCACGGTCTTGAAGTCACCTTCGGCAACAAGAAAGACCTCATGGAGCTGATCCACCGCATGGCGAAGGCCTCTGACGACTTCGCGGTCGCAACAGGCTGGGGCATAGAAGCCGCGCGCGAATACTACGCGAAGCACTACGGCGCCGACCTCGGTGTCATGAAAAAGATTGGAATGGTATGTCAGGGTCTTGAGGCTTCGGAGTACAGGTGCCAGGAGTCGATGGCACAGTGGGGCGGATACTTCCTCACACTTAAAGGCCCTCAGCATGACGAGGCATGGCTGATCTTCATGGACATGGTCAACAAACAGCTGCCGACTTACGAGGACAAGGCTGAGGCTCTTTACTTCTTCCCATGCTTCCGTTTGTGGTTCTCGCTCCATGGTCTCTGCAAGCTCCCATGGAACGACATCGAACCCATCGACAACAGCATCAAATATAAGGGCATAGAGGCAGCAAGAGTACCTGAGCACCTCAACAACTACCTGACCATATACACGGCCATCACAGGCAAGCCGCTTGACAGGGACGGAATGATCCTTCAGTCTGAAAAGGTCTACAACTTCGAGCGTATCTTCAACCTCCGCATGGGCAAGGGTACTTCAAAATTCCATGAAGCGCCGGACCGCGGACTCGGCCCCGTCTGGGAAGACGAGTGGATGGCAAGGCCCGACTATTTTGACGCCAAGCTGAAGGAGTTCGGCGAGGAGATCGAAGGCAAGTCCGTAAAAGAAAAGATAGAACTTCTCCAGAAGCACCGCCGCTCCCAGTGGGCCCAACTCAAGGCCGCTGTCTACAAACGCCGCGGATGGAACAAGAACGGCATCCCAACAATGAAGACCGTTAAACGTCTTGGCATCGACTATCCGGAAGTTGTTGCTCTCCTTGAGAAACACCTCAAACCGGAAGATGAGTTCGAGGACGCGTAGGAAAGAAATAGAAATGATAACAGTAAACGGGAACCGGTCAGAGTGGGAAGAGGGTCTCACTGTCGAGAAGCTCCTGGCAAGGGAGAACTACACTTTCAGGATGATCTCCGTGTGGATCAATGACCATCCGGTCGAAAAGAAGGAATATCCCACACGGCTGATCCCCAATGAAGCAAAGGTCCAGGTCATACACAACATCAGCGGAGGTTGATCCCGTTTGATTTTCAAAAAGGGAGGCTGAGCATATTCAGCCTCCCTTTTTCACATTAAAAATAAAATTTTTACGCTTAGTTTTGTGCAGATCATTAACAAAATATTTTTTGTTCCTTCGAAGGGAAGCAGCCAGATGCACAGATACATATGGAGAGGGTTCAGGTTTGGGGCGCTCCTGCAGATAGCGGTCGGCCCTGTCTGCCTCTTTATCTTCCAGACCGCGGCTTCGTCAGGTTTTTTTGCGGCAGAAGCAGCTGTACTCGCCGTAACTCTGGCGGATTCGCTCTATGTCGCGGCTGCCCTTCTCGGGGCAGGGACGATCATAGAAAAGAACAGGCCGGCCCGAAGCATATTCAGGTACCTTGGCGCGGCAGTTATCATTCTCTTTGGGATATCTTCGATACTCGGAGCCTTCGGCGTGAACATCCTCCCGGGTATAGGGGGAATGACAGAGACAAGTTCTGAAAGCGCCTTTATCAACGCGCTTCTGCTGACCCTTTCCAGCCCCCTCACAATAGTATTCTGGGCAGGCATCTTTTCTGCCAAAGCGGCAAGCGGAGAGATGGACAGAAACGAAGTATCCTATTTCGCTGTCGGAGCGATACTTTCGACCCTTGTATTCATGTCATTTACTGCGGCGGCGGGAGTCCTTACAGGAAGTTTCCTGCCGGGATCCCTTATAGCGGCGCTTAATGCCGCTGTCGGAGCTGTGTTGGTCTTTTTCGGGATAAGGACAGCTTTCAGGGGTTAGCCCTGTTCTTCTTTTTTTCTACCGTTACCCACTTTTTGATCTTCCTTCGGGCGAGCATCTCCCTGTCAAAGATCTCCGTGCGGGATGCGATCAGCAAGCAAAGGGGTACCCCAATGCAGAAACATATGACTGCCTGGCTTATGCCGATGTAGAGGATCGAATAGACAACGGGTGTATCTGTGATCAGACCCAGGTATGTACCCACAGCCAGCGCATTTATCAGCACAGGCGGAAGTGCGGCAAGCCAGATATTGGTCATTTTATATGTAAGCCATGCTGCCGCAAGTGTAGCTGTGCTTCCAATCACTATGTCTATCAGGCCAAAACCACCCGCAATATTTGAGAGGAAACAGCCGATAAAAAGTCCCGGTATCGCCTCGGGCATAAAAAAGGGAAGCAGGGTCAGCGCCTCAGCCACCCTGAACTGGACCGGGCCGAAGGAAAGAGGTGAAAGGGCGACCGTAAGCGCTGCGTACAATGCCGCGATCATTCCTGAAATGGCTGTTTTTCTTATCATTGCAAAAACTCCCGGAAGAGAAAGAATGTTGGTATTATAACCCGCTTAAGGCTATAATGGCCACGAACTGTCCAAAAATGATCGATAACGGAGGTACCTTCAAATGAAAATAACCATGTTGGGCGCAGGGAGTTTCGGAACGGGAATGTCAAAGCACCTTGCTGACCTTGGCAACGATATCCTCATGTGGACAATAGACAAAGAGCAGGCTGACTCCATCAACAGCACAGGGAGAAACACCTTTTGCTTTCAGGACACGGTACTGCCTGACAATATAAAATGCACGCTCGATATGGACGAGGCACTGAGCTTTTCTGACCGCGTCATAATGGCGATACCGACCCAGTTTGAGAGAGAGGTCTGCCGGAAGGTCGCTGCTGCAACAGGTAAAAAGAACTTACACATGCTGAACCTGGCAAAAGGCATTGAGATCAGCACAGGATATCTGCTGCATAAAGTACACGAAGAGGAATCACCCGACAACATTTATTCAGCCCTTTCAGGACCGAGCCACGCGGAAGAGGTACTCATAGGCTGCCCCACCGCCGTCGCCCTTGCCTCCTTTAAGGAAGGCGAGGCAGAAAGCTGGCAGAAGATCCTGACCGGCAACAACTTCCGTGTCTACACGTCAGATGACGTGGTGGGACTTGAAGTCGGGGGCGCAACAAAGAACATATATGCCGTGGCCGCAGGGATCTCAAAGGCAATGAAACTTGGCGACAACGCACTTGCCGCGATCGCATGCAGAGGTCTTGCAGAGATCATGAGGTTCGGCAAAAAACTGGGGGCCGATCCCATGACACTCTCGGGGCTCGCCGGGGTAGGCGACCTGATGGTTACCTGCTACAGCATGCATTCAAGGAACTTCAGGCTTGGACTGGCAGTTGGAAGCGGCAAGACATTCGATGAGGCGGCGAAAGAACTGGGACAGGTCGCAGAGGGAGCATATACCGTAAGGGCCGTGGTCGAAAACAGCAAGAAGTTCGATGTGGAGATGCCGCTTGCGGAAGGAGTCTACCGGATACTTTACGGCGGAGAGTCTCCCGAACTTATAATGAGAGAACTCTTCGCACGTCCCCTCAAAGCCGAACAGCTTTTCTAAATACTACGGCTGAGCAATGGCTGAGCGTGGCGAGCGGTTGCACAGCCGTCGTTAAAGGCAGCGGCATTGACCACGCCGCAATTCCCCGCCCCTGCCCTTGGCCCCTACAACCTCAGCTATTGCTCAGCAATTGCTCAGCCGCTCTTAAACTTAGAATAACTTATATTGACATATTTATTGACAAATTTATTTATATTACTTAATATGTAACAAAATGCAGAGCAAGGATGTGTAGAAATGACCAAAACCATGAGCCCTTCATTATTTGATGACATAATATCTATCACAGAATTCAACAAAGGACGGGCAGGGAAAATTTTTGAAAGCGTCAAAACCGGCCGTCCCAAAGTAGTCTTCAAAAATAATATTCCTGAGTGTATTTTGATATCACCTGAACAATATAAAATCATGCTTGAAGATCTTGAAAATTTTCAACTTATGGCATTGTCTGAAGAGCGAATGAAGAATTATGATCCGGACAAATTAATATCCTCGGAAGAAATTAAGAGGAAATATGGGTATAACGATCAGGATCTTTCCGATACCGATGAGATCGAATTTGAATGAACTGGAAAGTATCATATCTTCCCGAAGCCAACAAAGACCTGGAAAGGCTGGATAATTCACAAAAACTTTTGGTACTCAAAGCTGTTGCTAAAGTATCGTCAAATCCAAAGTCAAAATCTGAAGGAGGCCATGGTACCCCGTTAGGGAACAGAAATACTGCAAAGCTGGCAGACCTGTTTAAAATCAAACTAAAGAGATCCGGACTTCGCATCGTTTATAAATTAGTTCGCACCAATGATGAAATGTTGATTATTATTGTCGGTGTCCGCGCTGACAATGAAGTTTACATTGAGGCTGACAGACGGATCCATAAACGCACGTCCCTTTGAGAGTTAGGCCACTGCCGGCAACGACGGTGCTTTTAAACCTCCGCGGCCTTTGGTCGCAATTCTCCGCGATGCGAAGCGAGCAAATTCCCCAGCGACGAACATCGCGAATTCTCCGCAGCCCAGAGGCTGCAAATTCCCCGCGGCATTGACCACGCCGCAAATTCCCCACCCCTGCCCTTGGCCCCTACGACCGTTTGCCTATTGCTTGCCAACCGCTTGCCTAGAGCTTGTCAGCCTTTTCGTCGCAGTTTCACAAAAGGGTTCATCCCTTAAGGAACAGCCCCAGCACATCGTTCAGCGACGATACTCTTACAGTCTCCATCGGGTAATCATCCTTCGGGCTTCTTTTGCTTATCACTGCCTTTTTAAAACCGAGCCTTGATGCCTCCTTCAGTCTCATCATCGTCCTTCCGGCAGGCCGTACCTCTCCGGCAAGCCCGACTTCGCCTATGAAGCAGACGTCAGCCGGCAGGGGGATATCTTTGAGCGTCGAGGCAAGCGAGACACATACTGCAAGGTCGGCAGCGGGGTCCCTCAGCGTCAGTCCGCCTGTTATGTTCAGGTATACATCGCTGTTCCTTGAAAATATGCCGCATCTTTTTTCAAGGACTGCGAGAAGGAGCTGGAGCCTGTTCGTTTCAAGGCCTCTTGAGGTCCGCCTGGGGTAGGGAAAGGGAGAATTGCAGGCAAGAGCCTGTATTTCCGCCGCAAGGGAGCGCGATCCCTCAAGCACCATCGCTATAGCTACGCCGGAGCTTCCCAGATCTGTACCGTCCCAGTAGAGCCTGCTCGGGTCAAGGACAGGAAAGAGCCCCTTTTCAGACATCTCAAATATCCCGAGCTCATCCGTACTTCCGAAACGGTTCTTCTCTGCCCTGAGCAGTCTGTTGGGCGAGTTCTGTTCTCCGGAGAAGAGAAGAACTACGTCGACCATGTGTTCAAGCAGTTTAGGACCGGCGATCTGGCCCTGCTTTGTAATGTGGCCGACCATGACCGTAGGTACCCGGAAGTTTTTTGCCATTTCGACCGTCATAGAGGCGACGCCTCTGACCTGGTTCGGGGAGCCGGCCCATCCGTTTTCTGCATCGGCTCTGAAGGCCTGGACGCTGTCCACGACGACAAAATCATATTTCTCCGCGGCCTTCAGCGATGACGGGAGGTCATACTCGCATAGAAGATAGAGTCCTTCAGGCATGAGGCCAAGCCTCCTGCCTCTCATCGCCAGCTGTCCCGAGGATTCCTCTCCCGATATGTAGAGGACCTTTCTTCCGCCCTGTGCCATCTGCGCGCACACCTGAAGCAGCAGGGTCGACTTGCCCACCCCCGGTTCGCCTCCGAGCAATACCACACCTCCGGGGACCCATCCTCCCCCGAGCACCCTGTCAAGTTCGGCAATCCCGGACGAAACGCGCTCCTGCTCCTCCACGTCAAGGCCTCTGAGAGGAGAAGCGGCTTTTACGTCAGGAGGTATTCCCTCCTTCGTCATGGTGATAGGGGCTTCCTCCTCCATGCTTCCCCATACGCCGCACTTTGGGCATTTGCCGACCATTGTCAGGCTCACATATCCGCATTCATTGCATTTATATCTGTTCATCTCTTTTTTTGCCATTTTTTCATCCTCCGGGTAGAGAATATCAGAGAGGCTCGAACGCCACAAGTTATATAATAGCGCTCGGACCTCAAAAGAGGTAATATATCCGCGTATTGACAAGAGACGGGGTGGAGTATTGTTTTATTTTTACCTGGCAGCCGCAGCAACTCTTGCTCTTTTCGTAGGAGCGGGAACTCTGATAGGGACCAGGGCTTCCGAGCCGAAAGATTATTCTCTCGGGGGGAGGAAGTCTTCCGCTGCCGGAGTGACAGGGATACTTCTCGGCGCACTCGTCGGAGGTGCGTCAACAGTGGGCACTGTACAGATGGCATACAGCCATGGGCTGACCGCGATATGGTTCACCCTGGGCGGCGGGGTCGGCTGCCTCCTGCTTGGGCTGAGGTTTGCCGTTCCGCTCAGAAATTCAAATGTTACTACTGTAGCCGATTATCTTGCTGAAAACTACGGCGGGAAAGAGAGCATATGCGGACGATCCATATCATTCACCGCTACCCTCTCGTCTACGATTGGCACCTTCATATCGATAGCCGCTCAGTTTCTTTCGTGCATAGCCCTGCTGAAGGGGCTCTTTCCCATCTCATCGCTTTTAGCTTCTCTCCTCGCCGGCCTTTCTATAATAGGCTTCATCGCCGCAGGGGGATTGAGAAGCTTCAGCACGCTCGGCGGGGCAAAGATAATCCTGCTCTATTTCGTCCTGCTGTCCTGCTTCGTAATGGCGATCCTGAGCGGAGGCTCTTTTGGGTACGTAGCCTCAAGGCTGTTCTTTGATCCCTGGTTTGACCCTTTCGGTAGGGGCTTTGTTCCGGAGATAGGTTACCTTGCGTCGATGATAGTTGGTGTTTTCACCACGCAGATCTACATCCAGTCGCTTGCCGCAGCCAAAGATGCCGGGACCGCGAGGAAAGGCGCCTTCGCATCGGCGATCCTGATGCCTCCTATGGGTCTTCTTGGAGCCTGGGTGGGGCTTACCGTAAGGGCGAAGGGCATTGAGATGAGGCCGGATGAAGTTCTCTCCTGGTTCATTATGGATTCTTTCCCCCCTTTCCTTGGAGGAATAATATGGGGGGGAATACTCATCACGGTTATCGGCTGTGCCTCCGGCCTGATCCTCGGAGTATCGACCAACATAGTCAAAAACCTTGTCCCTGTAAAATTCATGCGGGCGCACGGTGAAAAGGAAGTAATGATCCACAGGCTGTTCATCGGTATCATTGTCGCAGCCGCGGCACTGGCGGGGATCACGGGGGCCGGGTCGATGATACTTGAGTGGAGCTACCTAAGCATGGGGCTCAGGGGATCGGGAACATTCCTGCCCTTTGCCGCGGCTGTGATCCGTCCCGGCTCCCTCTCTCCAAAGTGGGCACTTGCCGCCTCGGTCGCCGGCCTTTCCGGCACTGTGGTCTGGGGCCTCTCTTCCCTCCCAGGGGATCCTCTCTTTCCGGGACTTGCGATATCGGCCCTCTGCGTCGTTATCGGGACCAGACACAAAAAAGTGTATATATAAAAACAAGACCGGCGATGCCCCATTGCAGGGGATGCCGGCCTTATATGCCGATACGGAAGAAAGTTATCTCTTGTACCCAATTATTTTGCGAAGCAGGTCCTTTCTCCACTCCTGACCCTTTTCATCCTCAACTCCGACTGTCTTTGATCCGTCGACAACACCTATGACCCCTCTGCCCTGTTCCGTTTCTGCAACGAGCACCTGCAGCGGGTTTGCTGTCGCCGTAAAGATACGGCAGACTTCCTGCACATTTTTTATCCTGTCAAGGACGTTGATCGGGAAAGAGTTTCTCAGAATGACAACGAATACGTGGCCTGCGTTGATCGCCCTGGCGTTTTCTATTGCCACATCCACAAGATCCTTTTTGTTGCCGTCGTGCCTTACAAGACAGTCTCCCGAAGCCTCGCAGAAAGCTATACCGAACTCTATCGCGGGAGACGATGTCACAAGAGCTTCGTAAAGGTCCTCTACCGTCTTGATGAAATGGCTCTGTCCTATTATGATGTTGCATCCCTCAGGGATGGCCACCTGCTCCATACCGATATTTACACTGCATGACATTGTCCACTACCTCCTCAGTTTCTGATATTGACAAGTATATCAAAATGTCCGTTATTTGACTCATGATCTCTCCCGGGCAGGGAGATCCGGCACATATGCAAAGCCCCGGCACGGATATTCCGCACCGGGGCTTTTGTCGATATTATAATGTTTTGGTACCTATTTCTTCTTAAGCTCAGCAATTACGTCGTCTGTGATATCCGTACCTCCGTAAAAGACGGCTCCCTTATCCACCACTACAGTGATCTTCTTTGCATTTGCTACCGTCCTTATTGCAAGGTTTATATCTTTGAAGATCGGCTCCATGAGTTTTCTTTCTTCGTTGGCAGCTTCTGTTCTTTTGTTCTGGAAGATCTGGGCTTTCTTTTTGTCGTCGGTCTCTTTTTCTATGGCCGCCTTGGCCTCTTCCTGCTTCTTGTTCGTTACATCACGGATCTGTTTCTGTATCTGCTCGAATTTGGGATGCTGGAACATTATCTTCTGAGGATCTACGCAGCCCATTACATCCTGAGCAAATGCCGCACCGGTGATGATCAATGAAAGGAAAAGCACGGCAAAGAGACTTATTGTGATTTTTTTTGCTGGAAACATTATTCCTTTACCCCCTCTGATAGTTGGACAAAATGAAACTTAATAAGTAAGTCGACTAGTGAATTTTACCTGTCAAAATAACCAGCGTCCACGTATAATTGCGGAATAACTGGTTTATAGCAAGACAGGGCGGTGAAACCACATTGGAATGCATTGCGACTTTTGATACTACACACATGGCTCTCTTCTTTGAAAAATCATGCAGGAGCCTCGGTCTTAAAGTAAAGATCATCCCCGTTCCCCGAGAGATATCTTCAAGCTGCGGCCTGGCATGCAGTTATCCCTGCGAAGACGAAGAAAGGGTAAGGACCGTCGCCGCCGAAAAGGGCATCGAGGTCTTTGAATATCACAGGCTCTGATATATCTACTCCTCCATATCGTCAGGAGGAGTCCCGTCTTTGAAGTACTTGTGCCAGAAGAGGGCAGTGAGCCCCCTCCAGAGAAGATAACCCGCTGAAGTCACGGCGACGCTGACCCAGATAAGGTCCGCCAGGCTCAGTCCACTCCGCCTGAGCTCGGCTTCTCCGCTTTGCCTGATCTCAGCGGATCCGGGGCCAAACCATTTCCATGCCCAGAACATGAGAAATAGCGCTGCGATAACTGTCAGGATGTTGTTGATCGTTTTTTTGGGTATCCTTTCCGGATCCATAAAAATATCGCCTCTCTTCAGACACTTTATTTTCTTTTGATTATCCTGTTGTATATCTTTTCCAGGTGGAAACGAATGATCCTCCCGTATGACACTCCTTCAAAACGGCCGGTGATCTTTGTTTTGCCGTCGACGCTGCGCCTGACGAAGGTTCTTGCCTTAGGCCTCAGCATCACCTGACTCGGGTAGAGGCTCCTGTGTCCCGCCACGACGTATGATACCGCGCATACAAGCCCGGCGAAAGGAGCTATCGAAGCCCCGAAGAGTTCCATGGCAAGTATCGTGGATGCTATGGGGGTGTTCGTCGATCCTGCGAGTACCCCGGCAAGACCAAGGGCACTTGCGACCGAAGGGTCAAGGCCGAAAAGATTTCCAAAGAGCGAACCTGCCGCAGCGCCCACAAAGAGCGTTGGGGTCAGCACCCCGCCGCTTCCTCCGCACGAAAGGGTGACCGCCATGGCAAAGGATTTGAGCGCAAAGGCCGCTATCGGCACATCATATCCCCTTATAGCCTGGTCGACCGTATCCATTCCCAGACCAAGATATCGGGTCCCGAAGAAGGCGCTGAGCACAAGGAGGATCGCACCGCCGAGAAGCGGTTTCTGCCAGTCCGGGATATTCAGTGACTTGAATTTTTTATCGACCGCATGGAGGCATTCTATGTGGAAAACTGAGATGATGCCGAAAAAGATCCCCGCAAAGAGTGACCAGCCTATCAGGCCGGGAGCAAGGACCGGAACATTGACCGCAAACGCCGGAAGATGTCCCGCTCCGAGGTGGGATGCGACAAAGCATGATACTATCCCGCTTATGAAGGAGGGAAGAAGTACATCGTAGAACATCTGGCCGACAAAGAGGACCTCTACGCCAAATACCGCACCGGTGATGGGAGTCCCGAAAACCGCTGAAAACCCAGCCGAAATGCCGCAGATAACGAGTTTTTTCCTGTCTGATTCATCCAGCCTGAAAATTTTGGAAATGCCGTACATCAAGCCTGCGCCGATCTGTGCACACGGCCCCTCCTTACCTGCCGAACCTCCTGCGGCAATGGTAACGATCGTTGCTATCAGCTTTACGGGAACTACCTTTAAATCGATTATTCCCGCCCTCCTGTGAACGGCATCAATGACCTTTTCTGTCCCGTGACCTGCAGCTTCAGGGGCAAACGTACGGACAAAATAGAGGCTGAACAGAAGGGCAGGAAATATAAGAAAGTATCTCCATGCGCTGAAGGAAGATACGTATCCGATCGCCATGTCGAGAGCCAAGAGAAAGCCTGCCGCTGTTGCTCCTACGACCGCACCGGCCATTACTGCAAAGAAAGTCCACTTGAAAAGGGAGCTCATCAGTAATATTTGCTCCCTTAATACTTTTGTATCCATTTTCATCACCGTCGTCCATTCTACCACTTTATCCGTTTCTTTCAGGCTTATTTGAATGTACCGTAAGACCCCTCCATCCATAGGGTATAATCTTCACATGATGAATGAGAACGGGTCATCCACACTTCATAAGATAATGGCAGGCATTTTTGGGCTGATCTTCGCAGCCTCACTGATCTTTATGGGCTACAGGGTCTATACAAAACCTGCCTATGAGGCGCATGAGAAGGAACAGACAAGGATACTCGCGGTTTCTGCGGTCACGCTCCTTGCCGAAAGGACTGCAATGGAACCGAGCATTTGGGAGAATTTCAGCGACATCGACACAGAGTTGATGATAGATCACATGAAGATAAGGGGAAACTGGGCAGTTAAAGTATTTATCGTAAAAAAAGACGGCTATGTCGAAGTCACATCCTCAGTGACCTCCGGGTGGAATTCAAGGAGCCCACAGTCTGCAGAGTACCGGGCCCAAGTATACCGCGACGGAAGAACGGTTTTTGTGGGGGAAGGATCGGCCGTAACGCCCGAAGGCAAGACAGAACCGCTGGGAAAGATCCACACTTTCAGGTTTCCCGACGAGATGAAAAAAGTCCCTGTCCAGATAACCGCAGAGGAATATCTTCTCACAGATGCCGAAGGCAGGGAGTTTCTGATACTGAAATGACCGGCATGGTCGGATAATGTTCCAGGCCGTCCGAATGACCTCAGACGATCATCAGCCGCTTGCGGCCATCGGGTATATCTCAATAACATCTGACTCGGAAAGTGTATAGTCCCAGGACTTCGCCCTGCCGTTGACCACCGCGAGGATATCCTCCTCTTTTCCAAGACCTGAACGGAGCACATAATCCCTTATGCTCTCTCCTATTTTCGGCATCGGAAGTGAGGAGATATCTGTCCCGTATATTTCAGCATATTCCGGCCTGACCTTCAGCTTCATTTATCCTGCCCGCTCCTCATAATAAAATGGCCGGAAGGTCAAAAGAGACTCCGGCCAACATAAAGATATTCCTTAAAAATATTTCTGATCCAGCCCGAGCCTTTCCACCGTCTCCCGTTTAGGTATCCCGTCACGGTCCCAGCCGCGTATCTCATAATATTCGTCGAGCATAGGCTCAAGGACAGGGGTATAGTTACCCGTTCCTTCGTCATTCCTCGGTGTTGTGAGTATCCTTTCGGGAAGGCCATCCTCCTTACGGGAGAGGCCAAGGCGTACGTTATAGAGCCTTTTCAGGTTGAATATCCTCTCTCCGGCCAAAGCCATCTCTTTGACGGACGTCTTTATGCCTGTGACCGCTTCATACCATTCGCAGATCTCAGTGACATTGACTCCGCCGTAAATCGTAAACTTGCACATCTTGAGGGAGTCCATCAACCCCATCAGGTTCTGCGCGTGGAAGTTGATCATCCCCTCGCCGCCCTCTGTGTACCTTGGGCGGGGCTTTTCGTAGCCGAACTCGGGCATGACCGCGGTCTTCTCAAAGAAGTATGTTGCTCCCGTAAGGTGGCATGCGCCCCTGTTGCTGGTAGCATAGCCGACCGCCATCGTGCTGAAGCAGCGGGGATCATGCGCCGGAAGCGTCAGTCCTTTGACATGTATCGCGAACTTATCAGATCCGGGTATCATTTTTGTCATGCCCGCGACTCCGAGACCGAGAAGTTTTCCAGCCCCCTCACCCATGCATATTTTCCCGGTCAGGGCAACAAGGGCTTCCGCGCTTCCCCACTCTGCACTGATGCCGTCAAGATCCTCTGCCGTGAGCAGTCCGTGTTCAAAGCACTCCATTGTCATCGCGACCGCGCTTCCAGCCTCTATCGTGTCTACGCCGTGCCTGTTGCAGAGGTCCGCTGCGTAGGTAATGGCTTCCATGTCGTTGACCAGGCATGATCCGCCCATAATTCCCAGTGTCTCGTACTCAGGGCCGGCTCCCCTGACACCCGCCCATCTGCCGTCTGCTATCTCCACATCACGGCCGCATCCGATCGGGCAGGACGCGCAGTAATAATTTTTCTTGAGTATCGTATCAGCCATGACCTGTCCTGTTATCTTCTCGGCATCGGGCCAGTTTCCCCTTCGCCAGTTCTGGACCGGCAGATCTCCCATCTTTTCGGCTGCGGCAGTTCCCCCGGCTGTACCGAGCAGGTGGATGCCCTTTGTCTTTTCAACGATGATCGGGACCATTTTTTTCTGCTGTGCCATCAGCCTTTCAGGGTCTGCGATCTCCGGCTCCCTGTTTCCGATAACCGCCACGGCCTTTAGTTTCTTCGATCCCATAACGGCTCCAAATCCGCACCTTCCGCTCATTCTGGCGTTTGCACCGTCATGGCCTATACATGATATAGGCACCAGTCTCTCGCCCGCTGCTCCTATACACGACGTCTCACATGAAGGTCCGAATCTTTCCTTCATTTGTTCGTCTGTATGGAAGGTGTCCTTTCCCCACAGGTCCCCTGCGGGTTCTATGGCCACTTTATCGTCCTTGATAACAATGATGACAGGTGTGTCAGACATCCCTCTGACGATAAGTCCGTCCCATCCTGAACGTTTCAGCGTTGTTCCAAACCTGCCGCCGGCATCGCTCTCGCCGAATATCCCTGTAAGCGGCGATCTGGAGGTTATCTGGTGGCGGCCTGAAGTCGGTACCTTTGTCCCTGCAAATGGTCCGGTCATCCATATTATCGGGTTATCCGGACCGAGGGGGTCTGTATCAGGTCCTGTGATGTCAAACAACAGTCTGGCGCCTATACCGCTTCCGCCAAGGTAATCCCTGTACAGCTTTTCATCAGGAGTTATTTCAGTTATGGTGCTGTCGGACAGGTCTATTGAAAGGATCCTGCCCCAATATCCCTTCATGCTAGTACCCCAGTTCTTCGCCCACTATTATCACATGGCATTCCCTTCCAAAGGGAGGGCGTTCCATCATAGTGACTATTCTGCAGACCCTCTCTGTGCTGTTGCAGTTTACGCAGTGGCCGACGGATGCACAGGGAGCCTTACCGTTCAAACGTATGACATTCGGCGGGGTCGCACTGTCACGGACCCTTTTAAGAGCAGTCGGAATATCTGTGGTGATCTTGTTTATCCCTACGATATAGAGCAGCTTGCCCGGAGCCCATGCCATTGCGCCCACCCTGTTGCCCGTTCCGTCGATATTCACAAATACGCCCTCATCGGCAGTCAGGGCGTTGGTACTCGTTACGAACCAGTCCGAGGATAGTTCCTCCAAAAACCTTGCGGCTTTTCCTTCCGGCTTGAGGTCAGGATCCCAGTGGACGGAAACCTTCGACCCCCTCTTCTTAAGTTCGTCTATCAGGCCTATCTGCCTCACGGTAACGGTTCCCGGCACTCCTACGGAGGCTCCTTCGGGGATCAGTCCCAGAGCAGCCTTTAACGCATCTTCCTTGTTTTTTACGAACCAGGCACAGTACCCCAGGCTGTTCAGTTTTTTGCAGACAGTCTCTCCAAGTTTTTCATATCCTTTAGTTTTAGCTTCATTCAGATCCACGGCTTTCACTCCTTCATGGCATTTTGACATTGATCAATATGCTACAATCATACAGTTTTTGCATTTAGAGGTCTATACTTATCTTGGCGATCAAAGACGGGGAGGACTGACATTGAAAGACTCAGCTATTCAAAAAAACGTAAAAAAAGAGACTTTGATAGTTCTTGGCCTGTATCTGCTCTTTTTTGCATGGTGGTATGTGACAGCTTACGGATTTGGGGACGATCCCTCGGAGTACGGTTATGTTTTCGGTTTTCCGGAGTGGTTCTTCTACAGCTGCATTGTCGGATATGTGGGCATTTCGTCGCTTCTTTGGGTATGTGTCAGGTACTTCTTCACTGAGATAGACCTCGAGGAAGGCGAGGAGGCCGGTAAAGATGACTGACCGTACAGGAATGATATTTCCGCTTGTCATCTATCTCGCCTTCATAATGGGGATAGCATTCTGGGGAAATGCCAGATCAAGAAAAAAAACTGACACCGCCGGATTCATGGAGGAATATTTCATCGGCAGCAGATCGATGGGCGGGTTCGTACTCGCAATGGCGGTCATTACGACCTACATAAGCGCAAGCAGCTTCGTAGGCGGCCCAGGAATAGCATACAAAGTGGGGCTTGGATGGATACTGCTCTCAATGATACAGGTCCCTACGGCATTCCTGACCCTGGGGGTGCTGGGAAAAAGGTTCGCCCTGATAGCCAGGAGGACAAAGGCCGTTACTATAACTGACTTCCTGAGGGCCCGTTACAGCAGTGACTGTGTCGTGATCGCAGCCTCGGTGGCGCTGCTCGTCTTCTTCATGGCATCGATGCTGGCCCAGTTCATAGGCGGAGCAAGGCTCTTTGAGTCGATAACGGGGTACTCTTACCGGACAGGTCTGATCATATTCGGCATAACGGTAATAATTTACACGACCATAGGAGGTTTCAGGGCAGTTGTCCTCACAGACACTATCCAGGGCATCATGATGCTTCTGGCATCCGTTGCGCTGCTCTTTGCCGTCACTTCGGCGGGAGGAGGGGTGGCGAACATCATGGACACCCTCAGGTCGATCGACCCTGACCTTCTGACTCCAGGGGGAGCCGGAAATTCCATCCCAAAGCCCTTTATCCTGTCATTCTGGGTGCTTGTCGGATTCGGGATACTGGGACTTCCCCAGACGACACAGAAGTGTCTCGGATACAAAGATTCAAAGTCGATGCACAACGCAATGGTGATAGGCACTTTCGCCGTAGGTTTCACAATGCTTGCAATGCACCTGATAGGCGCGATGGGGAGGGCAGTCATCCCGGGGATCGAGATCGGCGATCTGGCAGTGCCGACGCTTACCGTAAAACTGATGTCGCCCTTCTGGGCAGGTGTTTTCATAGCCGGCCCGCTTGCCGCGATAATGTCCACCGTCGACTCGATGCTCATCATGTGCTCGGCCGCAATAGTCAAGGACCTATATTTCCACTACGTGGCAAAGAACGACCCTGACCGCCTGCCTCCTTCGAAGGTAAAGTCAATGAGCTTTACAGTGACCTGTGTGGTCGGGACGATCGTATTCTTTGCTGCGATGAAGCCCCCCTCCCTGCTTGTATGGATAAACCTCTTCGCATTCGGCGGCCTGGAGGCAGTATTTTTCTGCCCTACGATCTTCGGGCTCTACTGGAAGAGAGCAAACTCTACCGGTGCGATACTCTCAATGATCACAGGCTGCGCGGCCTTTTTCTGGTTCAACATTACAAAGACCAGCATAGCCGGAACAACAGCCATAGTACCTACACTGCTGATCTCTGTAATTGTATTTGTCATAGGGAGTTATCTCGGAAAAGGGGAAAAGCCTGAAGTTCTTGAAATTTTTGACCTTTAGGCTTCAGTTCTATACAAGGTAAAAGGCAAAAACGAAGAGAGAGCATGATGGCTCTCTCTTCGTTTGTTATATTTCTTCGTTGCCTGTCAGTTCTGTCTTTGGCAGTGTCATTATGAAAGATGCTCCTCCAAGAGAAGATCTGCCCAACTCAAGCGAGCCGCCCTCGCGTTCCGAGATCTTCCTGGAGATAGAGAGCCCAAGACCGTATCCCCCTGCAGAGCTTCGGCTTCTGGCACGGTGTGAGTCTCCCCTTCTGAATCTTTCAAAGATTATATCCCTATCTTCTTCAGTTACTCCCGGGCCGTTGTCATCCACAAGTATATGAATATGATGATCATCTTCTTTAACTGTAATTTCGACTCTTCCCTCCGTCTCCCGGGAAGATGAGACATACTTTACACCGTTTTCGACCAGATTGAAAAGAGCCCTTCGAAGGTCTCCGTATACTGTTCTGACCGTAATGTCTTCTTCCGGCAGGATTGCCTTTATCTCTATCTTCCTGCTCGCTGGAAGCTCTTTTACGTCAGATATTATGTCGCGGACTATCTCTTTAAGATCTACTTCTTCTCTTCTGTTTCCCTGAGGATCAACATCAAGTTTCACCAACAGGAGAAGATCCTCAACAAGACCGCTTATCCGTTCCTGCTGGCGTATCATACTGTCAACGGCCTTAATATCCTCAATATCTGTCAGAGAGTCGCCTGATTTCAGAAGTTCAAGCCCCGTTCTAATTACTGTCAGCGGAGTCTGGAACTCATGACCCGCATCTATAAAGAATTCCCGCCTGGCCTCATCCAGCTTGATCTTATCCGTCAGGTCCTCAAGAACGATCATCCTGCCGCGTGTAAGTGTAAGCGTCGACATTTCGATCTTTGAGCCTCCGCTGCGGGATAGGCTTATCATCCTTCTTCCGTCTCCTTCATCAAGCATGCTGCACATCTCATCGGAAGGAAGGATCACTTCTATGGAGAGACCTCTCGCAGGCTCGTTGCCAGCCCTTCCGCATATCTTTGAAGCGGCACTGTTCATGTAACGGATTTTTCTAGCCTCATCGATGAGGATCACGCCGACAGGGAGCGCACCAACAAGCAGAGAGAGTTCCTCTTTCCTTTCCTGCGCCTCTTTGACGCTGAGCTTAAGGGAATCTGACATCGAATTCAACGCGTTAGAGAGGTTTTGTATCTGAGGATCGTTTGTTATAGGGAACCTTGCTGTTCCTCCGGCCGCTATCGTCTGTGCAGATTCGCTCAGCAGATCAAGCGGCTTTGTTACGAAACGGAGCATCAGATATGAACCTAACAATACGAAGAAAAGCATGATCTCCAGTGAATAGAGGAATGGTTTTGCCATGGATAGAGCAAGGCTGTTCAGCTCTTCAAGCGGGTAGGACAGCCTTATGACCATTCCCTGGGCCGGAGTTCCGGGGATGATCACCCTTTTAGCCATGTAATTCTGCCACTCAGACTGAGTCTTGCTGTATCTCAGCTCGGACCCACTGCCGTCCTCAAAAGCCTTTATTATCTCAGGCCTTTTGTAGTGGTTGTCCATCTCATTGGGATCGCTCTTGCTGTCTATCACGACTTCTCCCATCGTGTTGATGACGGTGAGCCTGCCCTCGGGATATGTTTTTTCCCAGAAGGCCTGCACTTCCCTGATGCCCTCTATGCCCCTGCCTTCTCCCTCAGCGGCAAAGAGGCCAAGGTAGCGGGAAAGGACCTCCCTGTTCTCTTCGATCACTTCCCTGCGTTCGTTCCTGTAAATAAATCCCCAGACTGCAATGCCTATGAAGACGACAGAGATCGTAAGCAGCAGGGCCATTTTTTTTCTTAGGGTCATCTTTTTAAACATGTTCCTGCTCATCCTCCCATGAAAGCCTGTATCCGCGGCCCCTAAGCGTCTGGATGGCAAGATGCGGTTTCACACCGTCATCAAGCTTTTTTCTCAGCCTTGAGATGTGCACGTCGACAGTCCTGGTATCCTCTCCGCCGATGCCCCATATCTTCTTCAATATTTCCTCCCTTGAAAGGGTCCGCCCCATCCTTCCCACCATGAGCTCCAGTATCTCAAACTCCATGGGGCTTATGTCAAGAAGGGTCCCTCGCAGAAAGACCTCGCGCTCTTCCCTGTCTATCCTAAGGCCGCCCTCTTCAACGATCCTGCTCATTTCGTCGTCTTTTTTCCTTCTGAGAAGGACCCTTACGCGGGCCAGAAGTTCGTCCAGACTGAAAGGTTTTCTCATGTAGTCGTCTGCGCCCAGGTCAAGGCCCTGGACTGCATCGTCTGCGGAACTCCTCGCAGTGAGCATGATTATCGGAATGTCCTTTGTCGCGGGGTCTGATTTTGCCCTCCTGCAGACCTCCCAGCCGTCCATAAGGGGCATCATCAGATCAAGGATGACAAGGTCGGGAAGCTCCTCTCCGATCAGGAAGAGGGCATTGTCTCCGTCGTATGCCGCTATGACCCTGTAACCGTGCTTTTTCAAGGCCCTTCCGATAAACTCTACAAGGCTTTCCTCGTCATCTGCGATGAGAATTTTTTCAGCCATGGGGCTTCCTCCTATATATCCCGTTTTCTCCTGTGCTGGGAGGCCTTGACCGTCTTTCCCGTGTACATGTATGCGATCCTCTCAGCCACGTTCGTTACATGGTCGCCTGCCCGCTCAAGTGTACGGGATACGTTCATGAGCTGAAGCGACTGTTCGATCCTCTCAGGCTTTTCCATGACCATCAGGAAAAGTTCCCTCATTATCTGTTTTTCAAGGTCATCGACCTGATCATCCATCGGGAAGACCTCTATCGCCTTTTCGGCTGACCCGGTATCAATAGCGGTCATCGCCGTATCGAGCATCCTCCTGATGCATTCTACCATGCGCGGGATGTCTATCAGCGGCTTTATCGGAGTTTTGGAGGCCAGGTCTATGGCAGTTTTGGCTATGTTGCCGCCGTAGTCCCCTATCCTCTCAAGGTCCACAGCCATATGCATTATCGAAGTAACGGTCCTCAGGTCTTCGCCAAGCGGCTGATAGCGGGCTGCAAACTCCATGCATGCTTCGTCGATCTTGTCTTCAAGATCATCTATAAGGTCGTCCTTTTCAAGGACCTCGCGGGCAGACGCCTCATCCCTGTTTTTCAGTGCCCAGACTGCGTTTTCAAGAGCTTCGCCAGACATTCTGGCCATCCTGAAGACCATTCTTTTAAGCTCGGAAAGGTCCTCGTCGAGCCTCTTTCTTGTGTTTATTGAATCCATTTTTATACCCCCCCTTAATTGTGAAGCTGCGAACTATTAAATGCGGCTGAGCAATTGCTGAGCGGTGGCTGAGCAGTCGCTGAGCGATCGTAAAGATTTAGAGCTTGTCAAACGATCGTCAAACAGTTGTCAAACAATGGTCAAACGATCGTTAAAATCAAGGTTCTTGCCCTTTTTCGTCGTCCCCGAGCGCTTGCATCAGGAGAATGCCGTTTTCTTCTAAGGAAACATTCAAAAACTCCTTAGCATTCGAACTATTTCGAGTGCGTTTCGAGATCGGGGATCCAGTGACTCTAGATCTTTACTATTACTAGCTTTTTAGGCCTAAACAAAAGCCTCTGGATCCCCGTTTAGAAGCGTCCGGGAACGACTGTGCTTTTGGTTCTCACGATCGCTTGCCCGCCTCTGCCCTTGATCCTCACAATCGCTAAGCTATTGCTCAGCAACCGCTCAGCCATTGCTCAGCCGTCTTTTACTCTAGCCGAACCTTCCCGAGATGTAGTCCTCGGTCCTCTTGTCCGAGGGAGATGTGAATATCTTCGCTGTCCGGTCGTATTCTATGAGATCCCCCAGAAGGAAGAAGGCTGTATAGTCTGATACACGGGCGGCCTGCTGCATGTTGTGCGTGACTATGGCAACTGTGTAATCTCCCTTGAGCTCCCTTATAAGTTCTTCCACCCTGGCGGTCGACATTGGGTCCAGCGCGCTCGTGGGTTCATCCATGAGGAGCACCTCCGGCTGGGTGGCTATCGCCCTCGCTATGCAGAGCCTCTGCTGCTGCCCGCCCGAAAGGCCTGTTCCCGGAGATGAGAGCTTGTCTTTCACCTCATCCCATAGTGCGGCGCCCTTCAGGCTTTTTTCAACAGTCTCGTCAAGAGTATTCTTGTCCTTTATGCCGTTCAGCCTCGGACCGTAGGCTACGTTTTCATATATCGACATTGGGAAAGGATTCGGTTTCTGGAAGACCATCCCCACTCTGCGCCTCAGCGCTATAACATCGGTATCCGGAGAGAGGATGTTTTCTCCCTCGATCTCTATCCTGCCAGTTATCCTGGCCGACGGTATGAAGTCATTCATCCTGTTCAGGCATCTGAGATAACTGCTCTTGCCGCAGCCCGAGGGGCCTATGAATGCTGCTACGGTCCTGCGCCCGATGTCAAATGTGATGTTTTTCAGCACCCGGTTATCCCCGTAGTAGAGGTCAAGGTCTGTCGTCTTTATCTGGGGATCAAAGTTTGTGGTGTTCATATTATTGCCTCCCGCTTCTGGCCGCAAGGCGTGATCTCGCCAAGACGCCGACCGCACTGGTCCCGAGGACAAGTCCTATAAGCACAAGGATCGCTCCGTACTGTATAGGCCTGGTAGCCTCAAGGTCAGTAGATGCCGTAGCCAGTACATATATGTGATAGGGCAGCGCCATGACCTGATCAAAAATGCTCTTTGCCACTTCAGGTGCAAAGAATGCCGCTCCCGTGAACATGATAGGAGCCGTCTCCCCCGCCACCCTTCCTATTGAAAGTATCGTTCCTGTAATTATAGTTGAAGCCGCCGAGGGCAGGACCACCTTCAGTATCGTCTGGCATTTTGTCGCTCCGAGTGCGTAGGACGCGTCCCTGTAATCCTGAGGAACAGCCAAGAAAGCCTGTTCTGATACCGTAACTATAAGCGGCAGGGAAAGGCATCCAAGGGTCAGTCCGGCGGAGAGCAAACTCGATCCGAAATTCAGAAAGACTACGAAGAGGGAGAGTCCGAAGAGTCCGTATATTACAGAGGGGACTCCGGCAAGACACCTTATGGACACCCTTAATATCCTGGAGAGCCAGTCATCCTTTGAATACTCGGCAAAGTAGAGTCCCGTCATAATGCCTATCGGGAGAGCCGCTGCCATAGAGACAATGACAAGCTGAATTGTCCCCACAAGAGGGGTCATTATTCCTCCCGCGGTCATTCCGTCCCTTGGAGCTTCTATAAGGAAGTCGAGCGAGAGCATCTGCCAACCCTCCTTAAAGAGGAATGCCGCCATCCCTCCTATGACAAGGACAAGGGAAAGGGCAGCTATACAGAAGAGGCCGGTCATGGTCCGGTCCTTTATCCTTCGGGAAACATTTCTGTCCATCTTCTATCTCTTCCTCCTTTCGATGTAAAAAGAGGTCAGGTTTATTGCAAGCGTTACAGCAAGAAGTATGAGGCCGGCAAAAAAGAGCGCGTGATAATGGGTGCTCCCTACAGGGGTCTCCCCCATCTCGGCAGCTATGGTGGCCGTGAGCGGCCTGACCGGATCTGTCAGCATAAGGGGGATGATCGCGGCTCCGCCCGCTGCCATCAGGACGACCATCGTCTCACCGAGAGCCCTCATAACGCCCAAAAGTGAGGCAGCCGTTATTCCGGATAGTGCGTGCGGAATTACCACCCTGCGTACCGTCTCCCATCTTGTAGCCCCCAGGGCATAAGAGGCGTCCCTCAGTTCCCTGGGTACCGAAGAGAGAGCTTCCTCTGAGAGCGAGGCGACAACCGGGATAACGAGGAATCCGAGCAGTATCGAGGCATTCAGGAGATTCAGACCGGAGGCTATATTGAGGGTCTCCTGCATCCATGGAGCCAGCACCATCATGCCAAGAAATCCAAGCACTATAGAGGGCAGGAATCCAAGCAGTTCCATTAGCACCTTGAAAATACTCCTCAGCCTCCTCGGCGCTATCTCGGCCGTGAAGATCGCCAGTGCTATCGCTATGGGAAGGGCGATCAGGCTTGAAAGCAGCGTCGCTGAAAGAGTCCCCGCTATAAGGGGAAGCATCCCCAGTGCAGGCGGCTCTTCCACCGGATACCAGTCCCGGCTCAGAAATATCTCCGAAATGGACGACTCCTTCAGGACCGGCATTCCATTTACTATCAAAAATCCAAGGATAAAGAGCATTATCAGGATCCCGATCATGGAAACTGAGCGGACAAGATACGCAATGATCCTGTCCCCCCTGCCCCCAAAACCACTGAGAATTTTCTTCTGCCGCTCTTTCATGTTTTTTTTCCTCTCTGATTGTTCATCTTTACGCGGCCATGCGTTTATTTTGTTTCGGTTGCTTTAGAACAGTCAAACGATTGCTGAGCAACCGCTCAGCAATTGCTCAGCCGCATTTTGGTCGCAGCTTCACAGCGGGAGGTTCGTCTGCCATTTTCTCAGACGAACTTCCCGCCGGCCTTTTTCTATTTCATTTCCTGAAGGGAGACGAAGCCTGTGCTGTTTACTATCTTCTGCCCTGCCGGGCTCTGCATGTAGTTGATGAAGTCGAGGACATCGCCCTCGGGCCATCCGTTGGTGAACATGTAGAGGTAGCGTGCGAGGGGGTATTTCCCGCTTCTTGCGCCTGCCGCGGTTCCGGCGATCCCGTCAACCGCAAGGGCTTTGACCGACTTGCTTACGTAACCCATACCCTCGTATCCGATAGCATTCTTGTTCTGCGCCACCGCAGTCATCATTGCTCCGCTGGAGGCAGTTACCTGTGCTTTGGGTGTGATCCTTGTCTTTTCGCCCTTGTCCATTATCATTTCCTGCCAGGTGCCATATGTTCCGGAGCTTGTATCACGTCCTATCACAACTATGGGAGCGTCGCTTCCGCCTACCTGTTTCCAGTTGGTGACCTTACCGGAGTAGATGTCCTTAAGCTGGGCCTTTGTCAGTGACTTGACTGGGTTTGATGGGTGGACGACCGGCACAAGGCAGTCAAGGGCGACTGCGAAGGGCACGGGGTAGACCTTTTTGTCCATGCATGATTTGATTTCCGAATCCTTTATGAATCTAGATGCATTCGCGATCTGGGCGCTGCCGTCCGCAAGGGACTTGAAACCGTTGCCGGTTCCAGTCCCGGAGACTGAGAACTTAACGTCGGGGTTCTGCTTTGAGAATTGCTCCGCCGCGGCCTGTCCGAAGGGAAGGACCGTAGTTGATCCATCCATTACTATCTGCCCCGCAAAGGCGCTTGCCGAGAATGCCATCACCGCTGCCAACACTGCTGCAAAAATTATTTTTCTCATTATTTATTCCTCCTCTTATCTATGTTGTATGAAGTATATTCCGAGAAGGTTAATACTATCTTTACACTATGTTACAGAAATGTAACAGAAGCATATGAAGATAAAAAATGGGCAGAGTGCCGAAGCCTCTGCCCTGTTGTTTTCTGTATTGATCCTTACTGTTTTGCCAGCTCATCCAGACGCTTCTGGACCGTTGATATCTCCTCGTTTATCCCCTGAAGCTGCTTCTCGTGCTCAGCCTTGTCCTTGCGAAGTTTCTCAAGCCGCTTCAGAAGGCGGTCTGTTTCAAACCGCGCCGCAGTCTTTCCCTGGTAAAGCTTCGAGGGGTCGTCGTTATAAACGTCCCACATAAATTCGATCCTTCTGCCTTCCACGACCGGAGATATTGACGGAGAAAAAATCAATCTGACAGACTTCACGCCCTTTAACAGATCCTTTCCCGTCTTTTCGTCAAATCGGGGGAAGTAGACAAGCCCATCTTTTTTGCCCTGAAATTTGAAGTTGAACCTCTTATCATAATCGACCATCTTGTATTCCTTGTTCCCTATCATTAACTTTGCCATTATATCGAAGGGGCCAAGGTGCATCATAGGACCGTTGTTAATAAATTCGATCTGTATCGGGATCATTTCGTCAAGACGAAGCGCCCCTAAAAAATTATATTTATAGTCGTCGGTCTCCTGCTGTGTCCAAAGGTTCTTTTTTGCTTCGTTCTGTGTGAGAGCCTCTATGAACTCCGCAGAATAATAAGTAGCACGGATCTCTAAATTGTCGATCATGTTCTCCTTGTCGATATACTTTACACTTTTTGTCCACCTTTGGAGTACATTTTCAAAAGAGTCAGCAGAAACGATCGACGGAGCAACGATCAGAAATGCAACAATAATAAGCAAAAGAAATGAAAACTTCCTATTCAAAATTGTGGTCCTCCCCAGATACATATTTGAACCCTGAAAAACTCTACTAATTATAAGTCCGGGCCGCAGATTATGACAAGCATATTTTACCTAAAAAAAGAGAGACCCTCTCGGGTCTCTCTTAAGTAACACTTAAATCAGACTAGAAGCTAACGCTCGTACGGAACTTGATAAGATGGTCGTCGTTGTCAGCACCGAAGTCGATGTTGTCATAGACGAGCTGGAATGCGACTGCAGGTGTGTACTGGTAGGTTACGCCTGCTGTGTAGTTCTCTGCATCTTCGACGCCTTCTGTGTCGAAATCAGCCTTCGCGTACTTCAGGAAGGTGGTCCACTTGTCGTTCCAAACCTGTTCCGCGCCAATCATCCAAACTGTCGTCTGGTTGTCATTCAGCGGCATAGCGTCTGTTACAGAAAGTGAAATGCCCCAGTCCATGTTGTTCTGCTGGTTGAGTCCATAGAAGCTGTTGTCGATCTGCATATACTGCACCCAGAGACTCGTGAACTTAAGCATGTCCTGCTTCACATCGAGTACTGCCTTCCATGCGCTCGGGCTGTCATCGAATCCGCCGACAAGATCCGCACCGAGATCCTGCATGTAGTAAATTCCCTTAAGTTCTACATTGGGATTGAATGCGAAGCCTGCGTAGATGGCATATGTGTTGGCATCGGCATCGTCTGCATCGGGATTTATGCCATCATCATCGAAGCCATCTTCATCTTCATCAACAAATACATTGGCATCGCCCTGGAGCCAGTAGCCTGTTGCGCCGATCCAGAACTTCTCGTTCGGACGGAAGTTGAGGTCGAGAGCGTAGTGCATGTATTCTCCGAGTTCACGGTCCGTTGGGGAAATACCTGCGTTACGTGCTACGATAGCCGTACCGGTAAAATTACCCCATGACTTAGCAGCGCGGAAACCATCCATACGGTAGCTTCCGAACATCGGGTTGGCGTCATATGCCCAGTAGAGGCCCTTATCGCCTTCGAAGTCCTGAAGCCAGCGGCCTACGCGGAAATCAACATCGTAGGGGAGCTTCATGTCTACATAGATACGGTCCCAACGGGTCTCGGCCATGTCGTTGCGGCCTGTACCGGCAACGTACTGTCCCATACGGAGACGCGCATAGAGGGAAGTCGTCTCGTCGATCTGCTTTGTCAGTACGAGTGCAAACCATTCCTTGTGAAATTCTGTCTCTGCACCATTTTCATTGTAAGCACCGTCGCCTGAGAAGTTGGCGTCAAACTGGAAGGATCCGCGGAGCTTCCAGCCGCCGAGGCGGTCTTCGAGGACTGCTACGCGTTTGTCGATTTTGTCGACCTTCACGCCGAGTGCATCGAGTTCGTCTTTGAATTCCATGACGAGCTTCTTCAGCATTTCGAGATCCTGCTTGCTTGCCTTCTCAGCGTCGATCTTCGCGAGTGCGCGGGCGACTACTGATGCCATTTCGTAACGTGTTGCGGGCTGTGCGCCTTTGAATGCGCCGTCGGGATAACCGGATACTACGCCGCGTGCTGCGAGCTGTGCTACTGCATCATATGCCCAGTGGCCTGCGGGTACATCCATGAACGGGTTTGCTGCGAATGCCGGTGCTGCGAAAGCTACCAGCGCGATTACTGCAAATACTGCCAAAAACTTTTTCATAGTAATGTACAACCCCCTTGGTTGTTTTTTTAGTTTTTTTATATCGCAGACGATCTGCGCGGGGGGTCGCCTCTGAACAGAAACAAGTCTCCAAGGTTTCCTCTTCTCTGTTCCGCGGCTCTCTCCCATGTTTCGCATCTGCCTTATCATTCTGCTCTCCTTTATTGGCGGGGGTTGTGTTCCACCACCTTTCGTGCCGTCAAGGGTCTTTGCAGAAGTCCAAGCTATTTGGGGTCCAAATTGTCAAGATTCGGATGTATGCGGGGAATATCCCGCTGTGTAAGATTATACAAGTATATTTACTGTGTCATATAGGCCTGTAGACTCATTTTATCATATAAGTCTCTCGCTGACAGGGGTTAAGGAACATTTCCGTGCAAAAACTTCCTTCATCCTGATGATTTTCCAATTATAGCTCAACCTTACCGCCGTTTGCCACTCTTGGATTCAAAACCTCTCTTTTTCGTCTTCTCTGCATGTATTTTAACGGAGATCGAGTGGCTCTAAAATATTGAAGTCGCTCGATTCCCGATCTCAAAACGCATTCGAAATGGTTCGAATGCTATTGTGTTTTTATATGTTTCCTTAACAGGAAACAACATTCTCCCGATCAATCAAAAGCATGCGGGAAAGACGATGGAAAAGTTGAGTTATATTATATGTAGCCGACCAATTTGCCTTTATAATTATTGATCATCTTATTCGGAGGTACTGATATGCGATCGGAATGGAAAACAACCGCCTGCCCGCACGACTGCCCCTGTGCCTGTACCATGAGGGCAAGATCCATTAACAATAAAATTGAGATGAAGCCTCATGAAAAGAATAGGTGGACTGAGTTTATCTGCCCAAAGGGGCTCCGCTATGCGAATCGGGTTTTTGACCCCGGAAGGTTAAGGACCCCACTGCTCAGATCCGGCAGCGGCTGGGAAGAGCTCACTTGGGAAAAAGCATGGTCCATATGGGCAGACAAGGTTTCTTCGGGGATATCTGAGTCAGGGCCCCTATCTTTGATGTATTACTCAAGCGCCGGATCCATGTACTTTTCTAAGACCCTTATCCCACACATCTTCAATGAACTTGGAGGATATACCGGAACAAAGGGATCTCTCTGTTCAAGCATCGGATCATCGGGACTAAAGGAAGCCACACTCGGATGGGGAGTTCCCTTTTTGACTCCTGAGCTTCAGTCTGAGGCAAAGGGCATAATGCTTTGGGGAAGAAATTCCCTTGTAACGCAGCCACAGATAAGGCAGATCTTCCGCAAAATACGAGATAAAGGCGGTGAGATCGCCTCTCTTGAAATAAGAAATACTGAAACATCCGAAGCTGCCGACAGATCATGGTACATATCTCCGGGCGGAGATTTCGCATTGGCGGCATGGCTCTGCAAAAAATTGATCAGTATGGGAGTATCTTCGAATGAGTGGAAGAGCAGGGTCGTAAATTACGAGGAATTCCTTGTTAGCCTAAAGAGTCTCGAAGAAGAAAAGCTTCTTGATACAGCCGGTATAGATGAGACTGCAGCAGAGGAAATATTACTCTGGCTGATAAAATTCAGTCCTGTGACATATATGCCTTCTTACGGATCTCAAAGATATCTCCACGGAGACATGCAGTTTAAGTGGATGTTTGCCTTATCTGTGATCTCAGGCGGTTTCGAAGATCCGCGTTCAGGCCTCAGTTTTGGAAAGGACGAGCATGCGCTCTTTCCAAAAGAACTTATTCCCCGCTCTGACAATGTACGTAAATTCGGAACAGGCACGATGGGAAAAGAAATCCTTGATGCCTCACCAAAGATAAGTGTGCTTCACATAACAACGGCAGACCCTGTTATGCAGAACCCGGGAAGTTCAGGCATAGTCAGGGCCATGAGATCGGTCCCGTTCAAGGTTTGTACAGAGATATTCATGACAGAAACTGCGAAAGAATGCGACCTGGTGCTGCCCGCAGCGACCTACCTTGAAGAAGATCATGACTGGCTGGGGTCATACTGGCACAGCTTCCTTGTGAGGAGTGAGAGGATAGTCGAACCTCAGGGAATGGTGAAGTCGGATATAGAGATATTTAACGGGCTGGCAAAAACTCTTGGACTGAAGACGGATCTTGTAAAACTTTATGAAGAAATGGACAGGCTGATGCTCAGTGAAAAAAGGCTGGAAAAGGTATCGGAAGGACTTTATGAGTGGAAAGAACCAATATATTGGACCGACCCCGGAACTATGGCAAAACTGCCGGAGTGTGTCCCTGTGATAAGTCTCCCTGAAGAAGGAGAACTAAGGCTGGTCACTTTCCACGTGAAAGAGTATATAAACGGACACAGCTTCGACGCCCCAAATATACCCGACATTCCGGATATTTATATGTCTGCCGCTGACATGAAAAAACTTGACCTGACAAACAGTGAGAGGGTAGTTGTATATTCAAGGAACGGAGAACATCTAATAATGTGCGCTGTAGAAGAGAGTTCCCTGCGAGAGGGGCTGGCTTCAGCAAAACAGGGCGTGCCCGGCATAAACCTTCTTACAGAAGCACAGAAGGCTCCCGGATGCGGAGCCCCCTACGCCGAATGCTTCATCAGGGTCAAAAAAGCACTGTAACGACAGAATCCTGCCAATAAAAGAAAAAGGGGCTGTGTGGGATCGTAGTATCACATACAGCCCCTTTTTCTTTGCATCTCTATTTCATATAACCTGCGACTTTTTCAAGATAGTCCCCTATGCCCTCGTGCACGGCAAGGTCAGCGATCCTGTCCAGCGGAGTTTCGTCCCTGTTGACGATTATCAGTTTTGCTCCGCTGTTCTTTGCCTGACGGGGAAAGTAATTGGCGGGAGAGACAACCAGTGATGAACCAAGGACCACAAAGGCATCGCAGTCGGAGCTCCACTCGTCGGCAAGCCTCAGCGGTCCGTCCGGAAGCATCTCCCCGAAGAGCACTACTCCGGGCCTGAGAAGTCCTCCGCAGTCGCATTTTTCGCCGTTGAGAAAATGCTCCTTGTCCCATATCTTGCCGCAGGAATGACATCTCACGGGTTCCAGGCTGCCGTGCAGTTCGGCTATTTTAACTGAACCGGCTTTCTGATGAAGCCTGTCAACATTCTGGGTAATTATGCCCGTAACATAGCCATCTGCTTCCCATTGTGCAACGTATTTATGGCCTTTATTCGGCTTTACGCTCTCCGGAACATAAAGCCTTGATTTATAAAACTCCCTGAATGAATCATAGTCCCGTTCAAGCGCATTTACCGAGGCATACTGCATCGGGTCGACGTGAGCCCACATTCCCTCTTTGGACCTGAAGTCGGCAAGTCCCGATTCAGTGCTCAGCCCGGCACCGCTAAAGATAACGACTCTGCCTTTTTTGATCTGTTCAGCAAACCACCGCGCTCCGCTCTCTCTATCCATATCCATAAGATCACTCCTCACGTAATTTTTTCAGGTCAGGAAGCAGCAGGCTCTTCCCCAGTCTGCGCCTCGTGGCACAGAGAAGGAGATTCGCCAGCAGCAGGGAGACCGTTATGGGTCCCACACCTCCCGGAACCGGACTCAGCGCTTCCACATGCCCATCTGCCCCTGGTGCCACATCCCCGACCAGTTTTCCCTCTTCTGTGACATTAGTTCCTACATCGACCACCCATGCATGGGATGGCAGGAGATCCGGGTCTACCATGCCTGCTACTCCTGCGGCAGCAATAACCAGATCCGAACCGGCAAGCACGTCTTTGAGCTGCTCAGAGGAAGTCCTTGTGTGGCATACTGTCACCGTAGCATGCCTATGCATGAGCATCAGCGCGGCAGCCTTGCCAACGTTTGGGCTCCTTCCGATAACAGCGCACCTGCTTTGCTCAAAAGAGCTCCTGCCGTACCATTCAAGCAGCGAGATAGCCGCCCATGCTGTACAGGGAAGAGGAATAGCTGTTTCGCCAAGATACAATCTGCCAAGGTTTTCAGGATGGACGCCCTCAACATCCTTTCCTGATGGAAGGCCGTTCAGTATCTCGTCAACAGGCCAACCCTTCGGAAATGGGGTCTGCAGTATTATTCCGTCAACTTCCTGATTTCTGCCTATCGCCGCCAGTTTTTTCAAAAAATCTTCTTTTGGAATATCGCAGTCAAATTTTTCCAGTCTGGCTGATATACCTGCTTCATTAGAGGCTTTCAGCTGGTTTCTGATGTACCTTTCAGCAGCAGGGTTATCGCCCACCTGGACTGTTACCATCTGAGGCACCCAACCGTCTCTTACTCTGATGGCATCGACCGAAGCCGCTACCCAGTCCTTAATTTTTATCGAAGTGATCCTGCCATCAAGAATCAGCGTCATTTTCCTTCTTCCCCGATTTCAGAATGGTCATGCGAGTGGCTATGGGGATGGTGATGTCCGTGATGATGACCATGCGGATCCTTCAAGTCCTCTTTGGTCATATTCAGTTTTGTCTCAAAGTCTCCCTGTATAAGTTTCGAGGATTTTACAGCCGTTTCCCTTTCACGCGCGATCAGAGAACGGACCTCTGATAGTGGTATGGACCGCTCTGAAGCTATTTTTTTAATGTCCTCAAATTCGGGCATTTCCTTTATCATTTTGCCTTTCATGACCGCCATTTTTATCCTGACCGGACCAAGGGATGTTTCCAGTATTTCAGTACTTCTTTCAAGCATAGATCTCTCAACATATATCTTTCTGACTCCAAGAGAAGAGCTCTCCCTGAGGAGGGTCTCCTGCAGCAGTTCTGAACCGCTTTCATGGCACAGTACGCAGACCTTTACCGCCGGTCTGTTCTTCTTCATCTGGATGTTCTCAAACCAGACATCGAGAGCACCGCCGTCAAAGAGCCTCTCCATAAGGTAGGAAAGATCCTGAGGCAACATATCGTCTATGTTGGCAGAGAGCTCGACTCCCCTGTCATGAAGCAGGTCCTCCTTTTTTTTAAGCATCGTCACCCTCAGGATATTTGGTGGTGTGCCTTCCCTGCTTCCCAGCCCTATGCCTGTGTCTTTTATTTCGCCTTCCGGCATCCCTGAGAATATCCTCTCTCCGAGAGCCTTTACTAAAACAGCACCCGTAGGAGTGACCCTCTCCATCGGGTCGCCCGATGAATAGACAGGAAGGCCTTTAAGAAGTTCCAGCGTCGCAGGAGCAGGGACAGGCAATGTGCCGTGTGCGCACCGCACCGTTCCCGAACCTACATTGAGCGGTGAGAAGGATACTTCGGGCCATCCAAGATATTCAAGCATGATCATCGCACCGGTTATGTCGATTATGGAGTCGACAGCCCCGACCTCATGAAAATGTACATGGTCAGCCGGCTCGCCGTGCACCTTGCCCTCCGCTTCGGCCAGAAGGGTGAAGGCCTTGACGGTCATTTTTTTGATTTCATCTGAAAGCTCGCTCCCAAGCAGCATCTCTTTTATATCAGAGAGATGCCTGTGAACATGTCCTTCTCCCGGATCAACATCGAAGCGCAGACCCGAGATGCCTCCCCTCTTGTCCCTAAAGAAGTCCAGGTTATATCCTGAAAAAGGCACTTTTGAAAGTTCTTTTTTTAGATATCCGAAACCGCCGGACATGTCCAGGAGCGCGGCTAAAAACATATCTCCGGCTATCCCGGCGGAACAGTCGACATATAGTATTTTTGATACTTCAGCTATATTGTTCAATTTAGACTCCCCTTTGAAAATTGCTATTAATGCCTATATTAATGCCTATTCTATATTATTTTAAGCAATAATACCTTAGCTGTTAAATAATTAGATGTAAGCTTGTCCTATAATATTTTAACGATTTTAGGAGGCATTTAAAAATGCAGAGATTATTAAAAACGTTCATGGCCGCACTTTTTTTAATTGTTTTTTCAGGCGCAGCATTTGCTGCATCGTTCGGGCTTGACGTTGATTCAATATACTTCAATGCGGATGAAAAAGTAGACATAGTTGGTACAGGCACTTCAAGGATAGCAGACGGCACGCTCGACGCTTCTTTTACCCTTGCAGTAACCGGAGCCCAGGCTATAACAGAGATCTCGCTCAAAAACGAGACTACAGGGAAAATGTGGAGCACCTCTCCGTCAAACAATGTCGGACTGCTTACAGTAAAGAACAGCGGAGGCAGTATCCTGAACACTTCAGGCAGGCTTCCGGTCACACCCGTGCTTATGGGGGCTGACTTTAAGCTCTACTTTAACGATGCTGAAGGTTCAATACCAAGTGATTCAGATTTCACTGTGATCGTAAGGCTTATCGACAACCAGGAGGTCACCGGCAAGACAAGCGTAAAGGGATTCAACACTGCAGCTCCCGTAGCTGCCTCTCCCAATTCATCAGAAGGTATATACGCATTTGAGATAAACGGGACCAGCCAGCACGACTACGCCGGAAGAAATGAAAAAGTCGGAGCTGACGGCAGAAAAGACCAGCAGTTCACACTGTCCATTAATTTCAGAGATGCAGCTGTCAGGGGCGTAAAAATATCGGCACAGACCTACTCCCAAAATGCTCAGTGGGATACCGCAGCTGGAAACAACATCCCGATAGTAACAGTTGTCGACAGCGGAAACAACATAATGAACAGGACAGACGGTACTGTCGCCTTTTCCGTAAGAGGTACACACAAATACACTCTCCTTACTCAGGACACAGACGGAATAATGGCTGACCAGTCAGTCAAGGCAAGAATAACTATCAGCCTCGCTGACGGACGCATCTTCGAAAGAGATGCCGTCCCGGACAGCAATGCAACAGCGTTCAAAGAGACGCTTTCTGTTGAGTACAAAGGTACCGGAAGCTATGACTTCACAGGACAAAATGAAAAAATGGAATCCAATCTAAAACCTGACAGATCGATCCGTGCTGTAATAAACGCATCAGGGACCATCACTGGTGTCAGGGTCAGATCCGCAACAAGCGGAAAGATCTGGGACACCATCGCAGGCAACAGAAACCCGTTGGTCGTATTGGTCTCCGGTCCCAAGCTGAACCATTCTGATGGCACGATCTCCATTCCTGTAAGCGGGGAAAAGGCATTGGATCTGTGGTTTGACGAGGAAGAGAGCAGAAATGTGGGACCCTACCATGTGACCTTTGTAATGTCCAACGGACAGGTCTTGGAGGCATCGACGGGCAAGGCCCCGGCGGAACAGGCTGTTCCCGCTGCTACAGTCACCAGGGCAGACCGAGCGGTTGTCTTTGCATCAGCCAAACCTGCAGTGGTCAACGTAGACCTCGTGGGCAAGAACAAGAAGCTTTCTGCCAGCGGATCAAAGGATACCTCCGTCAACATCAAAGTCACAGGAAGCGGCAACGTTACTGCCATAGTCCTTACAGACAACACAGGAAAAGGCTGGGACACCCTTCCTGCCAACAACGGAAGGTGGCTTCTGGGAGTAAGAGAGGGCAACAAAGTCCTCAACCAAAAGAACGGAACGGTTCGCATTCCTGTAAACGGCACAAAAACTCTCCAGCTTCTGATGCAGGACAACGGGTATCTTGCAAAGAAAAATGGAAAACTCAATATCTCTGTTACATGGAGCGGCGGAGAGGTCTCCGAGTCAACGCTTACCTGGTAGCCTTACGACAGCGCACCATTGAAAAAGGGGCCGACTTTTATTGGGCGGCCCCTTTTTTATTTGTGCGACAGCTATTGTTCGAGGCCCGCTTTGAAGGCCTTAAGGTTAAGATCCAGAAGTTTCGGAGGAATAAGCTCTTTCAGGACTGATTCCCAGTCTATGTCCTCAAGTCCCATTGCCTTGACAAGTGCACCCAGCAGCACTATGTTCTGTGCCTTGATGTTTCCAAGGTCCTCGGCGATCTTTCCCGCATTGAATACTTTGCAGTTGGGAACTTCCTTCTCAAGCTTTTCAACTACTTCATCGGGATATTTCGCTGCACCTGTAAGGACAGGCAGGGAGTATATCTCGAAATTATTGACGACAAGTCTCCCTCCCTTTTTGAGATATTTAAGCCAGCGTACCGCTTCGACTTTTTCAAATGCCACAAGGACGTCAGCCTCTCCTTCAGGAACGACGGGAGATGCCACTTTTGTGCCGAACCTCACATGGGTAGTAACGCTTCCACCGCGCTGAGACATCCCGTGGATCTCTGACATCTTTACATCGTAGCCTTTGCGCACAAGCCCCTCTGAAAGTATCTTCGAGGCAAGTATGGTCCCCTGTCCGCCTACTCCAACAAGAAGGATGCTTTTGGTATCGTTTTTCTTCATGGTCCTATACCTCCCTCGAAATGGCATTCTTCGGGCATATCTGCAGGCATATACCGCAGCCGTTGCATGACGCGCGATCAATGAATACGATGCCGTCTCTGAAGTTGAGGGCGGGGCATCCGGCCTTCATGCACATTTTGCACTTTATGCACTTATCCTGATCTATCACGCACTTCATGTTCGCCCTTGCCTTGATGACATCCTTTATTAGGGCACAGGGAGACGTCGTGATGATCACAAATGGTTCTGTGGACTCGTACCCGGCCCTTACGGCCTCTTTGGTTTCTGTAAGGTCGTACGGATCTATGAGACGAACGTTCTCTTCCTTTACGCCGCATGCCACGCAGAGAGATTTAAGATCTACCTGATGAGTATCCTCGCCCATCAATGTGCGTCCCGTTCCCGGGTTTTCCTGATGTCCGGTCATCGCCGTTATCCTGTTGTCAAGTATGTTGATCACTATAGGGGCTTTGTTGACGACAGCATCGATCAGACCCGTTATTCCCGAATGGAAGAAGGTAGAGTCTCCGATGACCGCGAAGACCTTCTCTTTTCTGCCGGCTTTTTCTACCGCCTTGCTGAACCCCACACCGCCGGAAACGCTGGCTCCCATACAGATGACAGAGTCGGTAACACTCAAAGGAGGCACTATTCCAAGCGTATAGCAGCCGATGTCTCCTGTTACAACAACATCTTTATATTTTCCGACCTCATAGAAAAATCCCCTGTGGGTACATCCAGCGCAAAGAACAGGCGGACGCGGGGGAACTTCTGCGTCAATGGCATAGCCTCCCTGATCTTCGCTGCCGGGAAAGAAAGCTCT
Source organism: Synergistaceae bacterium DZ-S4 (assembly GCA_025943965.1). Classification (NCBI taxonomy): domain Bacteria; kingdom Thermotogati; phylum Synergistota; class Synergistia; order Synergistales; family Synergistaceae; genus Caenicola; species Caenicola nitritireducens. The sequence continues at coordinate 171,338 of JAPCWD010000002.1, read as the reverse complement.
TCTTATTATTTCCGGAGTCAGTTCGTCCACCCATGGGAGCTTTTCTCTGCCGGTACACTGTATTCCCATGATCTTAACGAAGTCTTCGATGTAGGGCTCATTTTCCTCTATCACATAAATAGTATCGACCATACCTGCAAATTTCCTTATAAGTTTTTCGGGCAGCGGCCATGTAAAACCAAGCTTCAGATATGATACTTCATCTCCGAATACTTCTTTTGCATGGTTGTAAGAAATTCCGCTTGTTATTATTCCTACCTTACCGGATGCACTCTCTATCCTGTTAAGCGTGGTAGTTTCGCTGAATTCCTTCAGCGCTTCGATCCTGTCTTCCATTATGTATTTGCGTTTCTTTGCCGATGCAGGCGCCATAACATATTTGGAGACATCCTTTGTGTATGCTCTTACAGGGACTTCTTTTCTGGGAGATGTTTTGACAAGTGTCTTGCTGTGGCAGATCCTTGTCGTGACCCTGAAAAGCACAGGGGTATCAAACTTTTCAGAAATGTCGAAGGCCTCTTTGACAAAGTCAAGACACTCCTGGCTGTCAGATGGTTCAAGCATCGCCAGTTTGGCGTGTGAGGCGTAATACCTGTTGTCCTGCTCGTTCTGAGAACTGAACAGTCCGGGGTCATCTGCGGTGACGACCACAAGGCCCCCGTTGACTCCTGTGTAAGCAAGCGTGAAGAGAGGATCAGCAGCAACGTTGAGTCCGACATGTTTCATTGCAGCAAGGGCTCTTCCTCCGGCCATGGAAGCTCCGGCAGCGACTTCAAGCGCGACTTTCTCGTTTGTTGACCATTCTGAATATACATCTTTGTAAGTTGACAAGTTCTCTAGGATCTCAGTGGAAGGTGTCCCCGGGTATGCGGCTGCCACATGCAGCCCTGCTTCCCAGGCGCCCTGGGCTATTGCTTCGTTGCCTGTCATGATTTTCTTCATCAGTTTGCCCCCTTTTTAAAAATCCCGGCCCCGGCTTTTTTGGCCGAAGTCGGGATCATAAACATGCTAAAAAAATCGGATCAACAAGGTATTTCTATTCTCCCTTTTCTGCAGGCCTTTCTTCAAGGACCCATTCGGCAACATCTATCTTTGCAAGACCGGTAAAAATATACAGAAGCGAGATGGCCAGGAATGCCTTTTCCCTCAGGACCACAAAAGAGATGAGAAGTATCCCAACAACGCCGTAGAGCTTGACTTTGTTAACATTATCCTTTTTCATCTTCTTCGCGTTGCAGTAAGGAACTGAGCTTACCATCAGAGCGCCTATGAAGAACATTATCGCTATCGCAGCCAGTGGTGTAAGCGGCACTTTGGCGATCACAAAGGCAGCAAGGGTCAGTCCGCCCGCAGGGATCGGAAGGCCCTGGAAAGGTCCCGAAGGCACGTGCATCACGTTGAAGCGGGCAAGCCTGAGGACTCCGCAGAGAGCAAAGAAGGAGGATGCCACAGCACCCCATACTCCGCCTTCCATTCCAATGTATGCCGCGTAGATAAGGAATGCGGGAGCTACACCAAAGCTGATCGCGTCAGCCAGGCTGTCGAGCTCTTCTCCAAAAACACTGCTTCCTCCCAGACTCCTCGCCACTCTTCCGTCCATTACATCAAAAAATACCGCAAAACAAATAAGAACTGCTGCCGGCACAAAGTGCTGATGGTATGTCATTATCAGTGAAGCCACTCCGCAGAATACGCTTCCGCTGGTTATCATGTTGGGAATGATCTTGCTGATCGGTATGTTCCTTATCTTCCTGTCGCGTTTTCTCATTCTTTTACCACTCCGATCACCGTCTCACCGGCCACTACCCTGCTGTTGAGTCCAACTGCTGGTTTAACGGCCTGAGGCAGGTAAATATCGACTTTTGAGCCAAGTTTAATCATACCATAACGCTGGCCCCTGTCCAGTCTGTCCCCCTTATTTACCCTGCAGACTATTCTTCTCGCAAGTATGCCGGCTATCTGAACAAGCAGAAAGCGTCCGTTTTCCGACTGGGCACCCACGTAGAACCGCTCGTTTATCTCCGATGCTTTCGGAGCTATGGCAAACCATTTCTTGCCCGGAACATATCTTACATACTCCACTTTTCCGGCAGCCGGGAAACGGTTGACGTGAACATCAAGTCCGTTCATGAAGATGCCTATCTTTACAGTCCTGCCGGTATATTCGTGATCAACTTCCTCGATCTCCACGACCTTGCCGTCAGCAGGGCTCACCCAGCCCGACGGAGCCTCCGGGATCCTCTCGGGGTCACGGTAAAACCATAAAGCAAGCATCATGGGAAAGGCAAGCACGACAGATATCCATGGTGATATGAGCCCTCCGCCGATCATCATGAACGCCAGTCCGAATATAGTCGGGAGACCGTCGCGCGCCAGCTTCAATCGAGTTCTACCTCTTCATCGGTCCTCACTATGCTTACATCAGCCACGGAGTCGCCTTCGTCAAGCCTTACGACCTTATATCCCGTTGCCGTACGGCTGAGGCTTGATATCTCGTTTGTATTGATGCGTACCATGCGGCCCTTTCCGCTTATGACGACTATCTCCTGATCGTCCGCAACTCCCCACGCGCCGACGAGCTTGCCCGTCTTATCCGAAAGCTTCATGGCCCTGACGCCATATCCGGCACGGTGGTGCTGTGTGAACTCGGAGTAGTTGGTCCTCTTGCCTATACCGAAATCGCTGATGAAGAAGACCTGGCGCCCTTCCGTCACAACGTCGCATCCGACTACGCAGTCTCCGTCGTCAAGCTTCATTCCGCGTACACCCTGGGCCTGCCTTCCAAGCGGGCGGAACTCTTCTTCGGCGACCCTCAGCGTCTGTCCCATCGATGTGGTAAGCAGGAGTTCGTCCTTTCCGCCGGTCACACGGACTCTGGCGATATTGTCATCCGGAGCCAGGGTTAGTACCCTGCGGCCGGCCCTCGTGAGGCCGTCCAGCTCTTCGACAGGCAGGCGTTTCGCAGTTCCCTTGCAGGTAACGAAGAAGACATATTTCGCCCCGTCAAGGTTGCTGTCCTTGATCGCAACAACGCGTTCGTCCTTGTCAAGGGTCACTATGGTCCCAACAAGTTTCCCCTTGCCTGTTTTTGGTTCCGGCAGGATATAGCCTTTTATTCCGAATACCCTTCCCTTGCTGGTAAAGAGGTACAGCGTCCTGTGAGTGTTCGTGATCGTCAGCAGTGCGATCTCGTCTTCCGCCTTCGTAGAAACACCCTTAACACCCTTTCCGCCCCTTGACTGGACTCTGTAGTCCTGCAGCGGCATCCGCCTGATATAGCCGTCCCTGCTCAGGGCTACGACTATCTCCTCTTCCGGGATCAGATCCTCTTCGGAGACCTCTTCGGCAGAGTTTTCTATGTCTGTTCTCCTCTTGTCGGAGTACTGCCTGCGTACTTCCATAAGTTCGTCCTTTACTACGGAATCAAGGATGATCGGGCTGCCAAGTATGCTCCTGTAGCGTTCGATGTCCATGATAAGCTGCGCCATCTCACTGTCGAGCTTTTCTCTCTCAAGTCCTGTCAGCCTCTGCAGGCGCATGTCAAGGATCGCCTGGGCCTGGATCTCGGTGAAATCAAGCCTTTCCATCAGGCTGTTTCTCGCAGTAGCGGCGTTGTCCGATCCCCTGATGATCCTTATGACTTCGTCTATGGCGTCAAGGGCCCTTAAGAGTCCCTCGATTATGTGAGCCCTGTCTTCTGCCTTGCGGAGCCTGAACTCCGTCCTTCTCCGGACGACAGTTCTGCGGTGGTCAAGAAAAACGAAGACCATATCTTTGAGGGGAAGTTCTTTTGTCTCTCCGTCTACGATCGCCAGATTGATAACTCCGAAGGTGCTCTGGAGCTGCGTTCTTGTATACAGCTGGCGCAGGACGAGGTTGGGGTCGGCATCGCGCTGAAGTTCAACGACTATCCTCATTCCCTCTCTGTCAGACTCGTCCCTGAGGTCCGATATGCCGTCTATCATTCCGCTCTGTACGCATTTGGCTATCGTCTCGATAAAATTTGTCTTGTTGACCATGTAGGGAATTTCTGAGATCACTATGTTCTCTTTGCCCTTGCGGGTCTCTTCGACATCCACACGGCCTCTTACTATAAGCCTTCCCCTTCCGGTCCTGTATGAATCTATTATGCCTTCGCGCCCGACTATTATTCCGCCTGTCGGGAAGTCCGGCCCAGGCATCAAAGCCATCAGCTCCCCGAGCTCCATGTCAGGGTCATCCAGCAGGGCACAGCATACATCAACAGCCTCTCCCAGATTGTGGGGAGGCATGTTGGTCGCCATTCCGACTGCTATCCCCGTACTGCCGTTTACAAGGAGGTTTGGGATACTCGAAGGAAGGACCAGCGGTTCGACAAGTGATTCATCAAAATTGGGGCCCCATTCTACAGTCTCTTCGTTGATATCCGAAAGCATTTCTTCTCCGAGAGAGTGCAGCCTGGCTTCAGTGTAGCGCATTGCCGCGGGGGGATCTCCGTCTATGGAACCGAAGTTGCCCTGCCCATCCACCAGGGGATACCTCATGCTGAAGTCCTGAGACATTCTGGCCATAGTATCATATATCGCAGAATCTCCGTGGGGGTGGAATTTTCCCATGGTCTCTCCGACTATACGTGCAGATTTTTTGAATGCCTGGTTATGCCTTACGCCCAGTTCCAGCATAGCGTAAAGCACCCTTCTCTGGACCGGTTTGAGTCCGTCCCTTGCGTCCGGCAGCGCCCTTCCGACTATGACGCTCATAGCGTAATTCAGGTAGCTCTGTTTTATCTCCTCTTCCAACGGAAGGGTTATCACCTTGTTGACTTCGAATATACTCGCCTGTTTATTTTTGTGATCCACTTTCACGCCCCCGAACTTCTTAACCATATGACAAGCGGCGGTGTTTCCGCCGCTTTATCTTAAAGACCAGTCTATTTTACCACCAGACGGGGACCTTTTCACCACTTGTTGGAATGCAGCGAATGTGGGTCTATCCCTTTGTGAGGATCTTTAGTTTCAAGTGCCCGGCCTATCGCGGCAATTCCCATGAGCGCTATCCCGGCGGGAACGTTAAGAAGCGACTTTAGTCTTCCTTCAAGGTCGTTGTCTCCGCGCTTCGCACCCAGCCACACCGATCCGAATCCAAGGGCATTTGCAGAAAGAAGGATATTCTGCATTGCTGCCGAACAGTCCTCCTCCCAGTACCTCAAAACCTTGCCCTCACGCTCCGTTTCGGAACAGACGACTATCGCCAGTGCGGCTGTTTTCAGCATCTTTCCGTAAGGGTGCAGATCTGCCATGCTGTCCAGCGTCTCCCTGCTGTCCACGACCACAAAATGCCACGGATGGTAGTTATTTGCGCTGGGTGCGGCACACGCGCACTCCAAAATAGTCTTCAGAGAAGCGTTGTCAACTTTTACTGACGGATCGAACCTCCGGAGGCTTCTCCTGCTGAGGATATTGTCTATCGCTTCCCGGCTTATCCGATTCATCGGAACTCAGGCTCCGGTCAATGGCTGTTGTTTGTCGGTTTTACCGGGTCTATCGACCTTCCGAGTACAGGTGATGAAAGGACTATCGCCGTGGTAGTCATTCCGCAGCTTCCCATCTGGCTTATGACGTCTTCGAGATGCCCCACCGAAGATACTACGACTTTGAGGATTACTCCGTCGCTTCCTGTAAGGTGGTGGCATTCAAGGACCTCCGGTATCGCCCTGGCAAGCTCATCCGACTGGTTGAGCAGCGCGACAGGGATGGCAAGGCGGATATATGCCATTATCGGATATCCGACTTTTGACTGGTCCACGACAGCCTTATAACCTGTGATTATCCCGGCATCCTCCATGCGGCGGACCCTTTCCGCAACCGCAGGGGACGAGAGACCGACTCTTCTGCCCAGCTCATTGAATGAAATTCTTCCATCTTCCTGAAGTATTTTCAGTATCTGTATTCCGATGTCATCTAGCAATTTGCCGGTTAACATGGATACACCTCCGCTTCCTTATCAAATAAAACTGTTTTGTTTAATGCACACCTATATATTAAAGCATTATTTGTAAAAATGGAAGAGCAGCCGTAATTTTTTTTGTGATCATTAAAAGTGATAATTCATTTCCAAAATATATGTGTGACGAACAGCTCTCCTTTGCTAATCCTGCTTTCCGTTGTTGCCTTTCAAGTTTTTAGTGAGGCTGTTTGCTACAGCCCAGGCAGCCGAAATTGAGTGGAGACAGGGAACTCCCGCCGCCGAGGCACTTCTTCTGAGTTCTGCACCGTGCATGATATGGCGGTCGTTCCCGCCGGGGATGTTCAGCACGAGGTCCCAGTCGCCCATCCTTAGCCTGTCAACAAGATCTTCCTGGGGAACTGTGTTGACCTCGATCCCCCATTTTAAAAGGTATTCCGCTGTTCCTGACGTTGCGTCTACCCTCCAGCCCAGAGAGGTGAACTGTGATGCAGTCGGCATGGATTCTGCTTTCTGGGAGTCTGCTACGCTCATAAGTATCCTCCCTTTGACCGGAGGCAGCCACCCGGCTCCCCTGAGACCGTCCATCATCGCATCGGCAAGGTCATCCCCAAGACCGAGGCTCTCTCCGGTGGACATCATTTTCGGACCAAGCTTAGGATCTATCCCGGGAAGCTTGTCGTTCGAGAAGACAGGGACCTTTACCCCCCACTGCCCGCTTTTCGGAAGGATGCCCGTTCCATGGCCCATTTCGCTCAGTTTTTCACCCAGTGCGACTCCGACGGCAAGATCCACCATCGGGATCTTCGATATCTTGCTGCAGATAGGGACTGTGCGGCTTGCGCGGGGATTTGCCTCTATGATCCAGAAGATCCCGTCCTTGAGGACGAACTGTATGTTCAGAAGGCCATGGATATCCAGCTCTTTTGAGATCATTTTGACGGTATCAAGGACCTTCTTCTTCTGCTCGTCGCTGAGCGAAAAGCTTGGAAATACCGCGATCGAATCCCCTGAATGTATTCCCGACGGGTCGATGTGTTCAAATATGCCCGGTATGAGCACATCCTCGCCGTCGCATACGGCATCGCACTCGAACTCTTTCCCCTGAAGAAAACGGTCTACCATTACTTTCTGCCCGGAGACCGCCTCAAATGCCTCGGAAAGAACTTCGAGCATCTCCTCTTCGCTGTAGACCGTCTTCATTGCAACCCCGCCTATTACGAAGCTTGGCCTTATCATAAGCGGATATCCCAATTCCAAACCGACTTTACGAGCTTCCTCGATAGAGGCCACATCGACTCCTTCAGGCTGGGATATCTTAAGCTTTTTCAGCAGCCTCGAGAATTTTCCCCTGTCTTCAGCAGCATCTATAATATTTTGATCAGGCCCCAGGAGGCTTATCCCCTGTGATGCCAGGTCAAGGCCAAGCCTGAGCGATGTCTGGCCTCCGAAGCATGCGAAGACGCCCCTTGCCTTTTCCCTTTCGAGCACTGCCAATGCGTCATCGACATAGAGAGGTTCAAGGTACAGTGCGTCGGAGATGTCGTGGTCGGTGCTCACCGTCTCCGGGTTGACGTTCATCATGATAGCCCTTATGCCCCGCCTGCGGAGGGCCTCGACTGCCTTCACGCAGCAGTAGTCAAACTCGACGCCCTGAGCTATCCTTATGGCGCCCGAACCGAGGACAGCCACTCCCCCCTCGGACTCGTCCCATGGGTCACTCCTAACGCCGTAAGCTGCATAATAGTACCCGGACCCTGATGGGAACTCTCCGGCGCATCCGTCCACTTCACGGTATCCGGTGCAGCAGTTCTCTTCTTCCAGTATTTTAAGCGTCGCTTCCTTCGATATGCCAGCGGATGAGGATATTCGGCTTATCGACATTCCGTTCAGCCTTGCCGAGACCACGTTGCCGTTGACCGGGCCGTCCTCTTCAAGGTATTTCTCTGCCAGCTGGATCCTGTTGAGCTGTTCGATGAAATATCTTCTGATGTGAGTTCTCCTTGACATCTCTTCGACAGTGACCGAGCTCCTCCTGAGCAGTTCGGTTATCGCTTCAAGCCTTAGATATGTTGGAGCAGTGACCTGTTCCCAGAGTTTTCTCGTCTCCCAGGAACGCATTCTCCTGTCAGGGAGATACCTGCCCCTTTCAAGCGAACGGCAGGCCTTCACAAGAGCCTGGGCAAAACTTGCCCCGAGTGCCAGCACCTCCCCGGTAGCCTTCATCCTCGGGCCGAGCGATGAATCTGCCTGAGGAAAGGTATCAAAGGGCCACGAAGGCACCTTTACCGCGACATAGTCAAGCGCGGGTTCCGAAAGGGCACTTCCAGCGCCGGTGACGGGATTCGCCATTTCGGTAAGGTTCATCCCGATCGCGATCTTTGCCGCCATCCGGGCTATGGGATATCCTGTTGCTTTGCTCGCAAGCGCACTGGACCTGCTTGCCCTTGGGTTGACTTCGATAACATAATATTCTTTTCCGTCGGGGGAGAGTGCGAACTGAACGTTACAGGCCCCTCTGATCTCAAGCACGTCAACTATATTCAGAGCTGCGGTCCTGAGCATCTGCCACTCGCTGTCCGTCAGGGTAAGGGCAGGCGAAACAACAATAGAATCCCCTGTATGGACGCCCATGGGATCTACGTTTTCCATGCTGCAGACAGCAAGAGCGTTACCAAGATTGTCGCGGACGACTTCGACCTCTATCTCATGCCATCCCTCAAGATATCGCTCGATAAGGGCCTTGCCGACAGGCGAAGCAGTAAGCGCATCCTCTACCCTGACCACAAGATCCTCTATGTTTCTTACCACAGAATTTCCGGACCCTCCGAGTGTGAAATCCGGACGAAGTATGAGCGGAAGCGGAGTCAGTATCGCAAATTCCTGAGCCCCTGCCACGGAGGATATCCCCCTGCTGGCGATGATCGGCTGTTTTGCATCGATCATGGCCTTCCTGAAAGGTTCCCTTCCTTCGGCCCGTTCAATAGCCTCAGGCTGTGTGCCAAGCACTTTGCAGCCGTACTTCTTCCACGTCCCTCTCTTTTCGCACTCCATGCATAGGTTGAGCCCGGTCTGCCCTCCAAGGGTAGCGACCACTCCGTCCGGTCTGTATTCTTTCAGTACCTCTTCAACGACCTCCGGAAGGAGCGGCTTGATGCAGACGATGTCCGCCACTGTCAGGTCGGTCTGTATGGTGGCAGGGTTGCTGTTGAGAAGTATGACTTCGCAGCCCTCCTCTTTCAAAGCACGGCACGCCTGGCTGCCTGCGTAGTCAAATTCTGCAGCCTGACCGATCCGTATCGGTCCCGAACCCAGGACCAGGACTCTCTTTATGCTGTTATCCTTCATCCTATCTATCTCCTGACTCGCGGATATGTGCGACAAAATCATCGAATATGTATGATGCGTCTTCCGGGCCCGGCGACGCTTCAGGGTGGAACTGGACACTTGATGCATCAAATCCCCTGTGAAGCAAGCCTTCTACAGTTCCGTCGCCGAGGTGTCTGAAGGCCACTTCAAGCCCTGTCCCCCCCATGCTCTCTTCAGTGACTACGTACTGATGGTTCTGGCTGGTCAATATACCCCTGCCTGTTGAGAGATCCATCACCGGCTGGTTGGCTCCCCTGTGTCCGTATCTCATCTTATGGGTCTTTGCACCGCATGCCCTCGCAAGAAGCTGATTACCAAGACATATTCCAAGCACAGGCCTTTTGCCCAAAATTTTCCTTATTTCTTCCGTTTCACTATCAAGAACGGAGGGATCGCCGGGACCGTTGCTGAGTATGATGCCGCTGACACCGCTTGAAAGAATATCTTCTGCCTTGGCAGTGTTGGGGAATCTGACTACCCTGCAACCCCGTGCTGCCATGCTCCTTATGATGTTCTCCTTGGCCCCGAAATCCATTACCCCGACTGAGACATCCCCGTCTCCAGTCACTTCAATCTCTCTGCATGAGACTCTTTTGACCAGATCATGCGGAAGCTCTATTGTTTCGGGAAGTGCAGGCGAATGATCGAGCCTGCCCATTATCGAACCGGTCTCTCTTATTTTTAAGATCAGCTGTCTTGTATCGATCCCATCTATCAACGGAGTTTCATTTTCCTCCATCCATGAACTGAGAGGCTTGAATCGTCCATTTTCAGTTTCGTCGAGACAGGATACCAGTGCCGCGGAAAGCCATGCCCGTCGCCCTTCGAGGCGCTCGGTGTCTACACCGTATGTTCCCACCGGAGGGTATGCGAAGACAACGATCTGGCCGCAGTACGAAGGATCTGAAAGGGTCTGGGGATATCCGCATCCGGCTGTCGTAAAGACCACTTCGCCTTCGGTGGGAGTGCAGAGTTCGCCCCTTCCGCTCCATACGCTTCCGTCCGCAAGTGTCAAGAAGACTTTGTTTTTCATCTTTGCTATCCCCTTCATCACCATTAAAAATGGAAAATAAGTTCCGCTTTTTCTCCGGCAGGATAGTTAACTAAACCTAAAATTTAGTTTTGTATATTTTGTATATTTACCTGCGGTTCAAAGTTCTTGAGTATTATAACGTGGAATTGGGATTCGTCAAGAGTATTTTTTGTCCGGAAAATCAGGTTGCAGCAAAAGTTCAATCGGTTGCATAAATTTATAATTTTCATTGCGGGTTATAATTGGTCCGGGAGGATGGAAAACGTGGAATACAGCTTTCAGCCAATAATAGATAAAAGGTCAAAGGTGCTTATTCTCGGCTCGCTTCCGGGGGTGAGGTCTTTGAGGGAGAATGAGTACTACGCGAATGGACAGAACAGTTTCTGGAAAATTATGTTCTCTGTATTTGTAATGCCTTATTCTTCAGATTACAGGACTAAGATCGGGCTTCTGGCTGAAAACCGCATCGCACTGTGGGATGTGATAAAGTCAGCTGAGCGCACCGGGAGCAGCGACAGCAGCATCAGGACCGCGATCCCGAACGATGTTCCCGGATTGCTTAAAGGATATCCTGCCATATCATCCATAATTTTTAACGGCGGTTTTGCATTCAGAAGCTACAGAAATTATTTCGGCAAGCCGCATTTGCCCCATACGACACTGTTATCTACAAGTCCGGCATGCGCCGGCAGAGACAGGGAAAAGACGGACATGTGGGAAAGAGCGGTGAGAGACGCGCTGAGGGGCGAGCTCTAAAGAGAGGACGCCCCTTGGTCTTATTCGTATTTCAGCGCGTCGATCGGATCAAGAAGGGAGGCCTTCCATGCCGGGTAATAGCCGAAACCTATGCCGACAAGGGCCGAAAAGACAAATGCCAGTATTATGGACCCGGCGGAAAATATAGGCGGGGCTGCTGTAAACGAAGCAAGCGCATGCCCCGCAAAGACGCCCAGTATTATTCCCAGTGTGCCGCCTACCATCGAAAGAACTACCGCCTCAATAAGGAACTGGAAACGGATGTCCCGTGACTTAGCCCCGACTGCCATCCTTATCCCTATCTCCCTGGTCCTTTCAGTGACAGAGACGAGCATTATATTCATTATGCCTATTCCCCCGACCACAAGGGATATTACAGCTATGGAGCCGAGGAGCATAGACATGATGGCCGTAGTCTTCCGGCGCGCCTCAAGCATCTGGGATATGTTCCTGACGGAGAAGTCGTCCGGTTCTCCGGGCCTGATCCTGTGCCTCTCCCTCATAAGGACCTCCGTCTCATTCTGTATGTACTGAAGCGCGTTCATCGAAACACCCTTGACGTATATGGTGCTTATCCTTCCGGGAGTGTTCCAGCGGACAAGCCTCCTCTGCGCTGCCGTCAGGGGAACGAGGACAAGGTCGTCCTGGTCCTGCCCCATGGTATTCTGGCCCTTCGTTCTGAATACACCGATTATCGTGAACGGGACCTTCTTGATCCTTATTGACCTGCCTACAGGGTCTTCACCAAAGAACATCTTATCCGCGATGGTCTTCCCTATCACAGCAATCTTGGCACCCTGTCTTACGTCGCTGTCATTGATGTTCCTGCCGTACTCCACCTCCCTGTCCTGAACCAGTGAATATGCGGGAGTGCTTCCTATGACGCTCGTACTCCAGTTAGTGTTGCCGTAAACAAGCTGGGCAGATGTATTGATCATTGGCGCCACTGCCTCGATCCCGGAGACCTCCCGCTCTACGGCAAGGGCATCATCATATGTGATGTATCTGACGGTGCCCGAAGCTGACGATGCTGATCTGTCAGGAAATACCATTATAAAGTTGCTTCCGAAGGAGGCGATCTGTTCGTCTATGCTCTTGTTCGCTCCCTGGCCTACGGCGAAAGCTGCTATTACGGCCGCTACACCGATTATGATGCCCAGGGCAGTAAGCATCGACCTGGTCTTGTTCCGGCGCAGCGCCCTTACTGCGGTGCGGGAGATCTCTGTCATCGATATCATGCGCTTTTCACCATCCGGTTTGGTTCATCGCTCGTTATCATGCCATCCTTGAAATGAACTATCCTCTTTGCGTAAGCGGCGACGTCAGGTTCATGGGTGACCAACAGTATCGTTGTCCCCTCTTTCTCGTTGATCTTTTTGAACAGTCCCATTATTTCGTCGCTTGTCTTCGAGTCAAGATTTCCGGTAGGTTCATCAGCCATAAGGATAGGGGCCCTGTTTACTATGCCCCGTGCGATCGCGACTCTCTGCTGCTGGCCCCCCGAAAGCTGTGTCGGCTCGTGGTATAGCCTGTCTTCCAGTCCCATCTGGATGAGGGCTTCTTTAGCCCTCTCCCTGCGTTCTTTTTTCTGCATTCCTGCATATAGGAGCGGAAGCTCTACGTTCTCCAACGCGCTTGTCTTCTGCAGCAGGTTGAATCCCTGAAAGACGAAACCGATCGTCCTGTTTCTTATCACCGCAAGCTCATCGCTTTCAAGGTCATTGATATTCTGTCCGTTAAGAAAATATGTCCCGGATGTTGGTTTATCCAAACACCCGAGAATGTTCATAGTAGTTGACTTTCCTGAGCCCGAAGGGCCCATCATCGCAACGAACTCACCCTTTTCAACAGAGAGGCTTATCCCATGGAGTATCTCCACTTCCTCTCTGCCCATGCTGAAGCTTTTGCGGATATCCTTCAGTTCTACCAATGTCATCTATTTCGCTCCGTTGGGAACGATGATCCCCGTAATTACCTCATCGCCCTCTTTGAGCCCGGAGATTATCTCCGTGTTCTGTCCGTCTGATATGCCTTTTTTGACCTCGATCCTTACCGGGGCTTTTTTATTGAGCATGTATACAGCCGGGGCCTTTACTTCAGCCACTGTCTGTGCACCCATCCCGGGAGGCCCCTGCTGCTTCTGGTTTGCTGAAGGATCCGCGGGCTTGAACCTGAAAGCGCTGTTCGGAACCACGATCACATCCTGCCGTTCTTCAACGATAAGCGAGACATTTGCAGTCATCCCCGGCATCAGGAGTCCCTTATCATTGGAGACTCTCACTATTACCGCATATGTAACTACGTTGTCGGTAGTTGTAGGCGAAAAGCGCACCTGAGTAACTTTTCCTTCGAACGGTTCGTTGGGATGGGCATCAACTGTAAAGGTCGCCTTCTGTCCCTCCCTCACTCCTCCGATATCGGCCTCGTCGACATTGACTTCGACCTGCATCTGGCTGAGATCCTTCGCTATCTCCGCAATGCTCGGGGTCTGATAACTTGCCGCGACAGTCTGTCCCTTCTCAACGTTCTTGGATACCACCACCCCGTCCACTGGAGAGTATATCTTTGTATAACCCAGGTTGATCCTTGTTTTTCTCAGAGTGGCGTCATACTGACTGATCCTTGCTTTTGACGCAGCGACCTGTGCCCTTGCAGTAAGGTAGGTTTTTTCGTCTGTATCGATATCAGCTTTTGCTATCAGGTCCTTTTCAGCCAATTTCCTTGTTCTGGAAAGGCTCTTTTCGGCATTGGCAAATACTGCCTCAGAATTCATAAGATCTGCTCTGGCTGCCATAAGGTTCGCCTCTGCCTGTGCAACGTCGGCCTCCTGTGTGGCCGAATCTATCTCAGCAATGATCTGTCCTTTTTTTACTACACTGTTGTAGTCGATGTATATTTCCCTGACTGTGCCTGATATCTGGGTACCGACATCCACAGTTTCCACAGCATCAAGGGTGCCGGTGGCCTGTATGACTGAACGCAGATCCGACCTGACTGCCCTTTCTGTCCTGTAGCTTATCTCATCAGAACTTCTGCCGTAATTCCAGTAAATTACCCCAAACAGCGCGGCCAGCAAGAGTACTGCTCCGATGATCCTGCCCTTAAGTTTTTTTGAAATTTTCCTGCCTGCAATGTTCATTCTTAAAGACCTCCCATGGCCTTTTCGAGATCAAGGCGCTTTGCCTTGCATTCATAGAGCGAGAGGATGGTGTTTGTCTGGGCCGAGGCGTAGCTTTCGACTGCATCGGATATCTCAAGACTGCTTCCCACTCCCGCTTCGTAGCGCCCTTCAGCCAGTTCATAAGTCTCCCTGGCCTGCCTCTCGGCTTCAAGGGAGGCATTAAGCGCCTCTTTAGCCTCAGCCAGTGCATGCCAGGCCTTCCTTACCTCAAGCATCACATTGTTCGATGCGGCATCAAACTGTGCCTTTGCCGAAACAAGGTCAGCCTCGGCCCCTTCGACTCTGCTTCTGGTAAGTCCCCCGTCATATATGGGAAAACTTAGTGAAAGTTTGGCGTTCCATCCATTGTCGTCAAAGGGAGCGCTTCCGTATGCGGTGTATCCCGCTGAAGCGCTGATTTCGGGAGAGAGTCCTTTTTTTTGCAATGCAACAAGGGTTTCGGCATATTCGACCTTCCTGCGCTGTGAAACAAGGTCGGGCCTGTTTGAAAGAGCTTTTTCTACCGCTTCTCCGATCGGCACCCCCCAGTCTTCATAGGTGAGGACATCTGCAAAGTCTTTTATTTCCATCATCGGCAGGCCCATTGCCGAGGCAAGCTGCGCCCTGTACTGCTCTGCCGCTGACCCGGCCTTGACAAGCGTCAGCTTTGAATTTGCAAGGTCAGCTTCAGCCTTTGTCACCTCAATTTTGGGCTTTGTACCGACCTCGTAGTAGGACCTCGCCCAGGAGAGCCTCTTCTGGTAATTGTCATACCTGGCCTTTGCAACCTCATGCTGCCTTACAGCTCTGTTAAGGTTGTAATATGCCGACCTGACCGCTGCGATGACCTTGTCCCTTGTATCCATGTATTCCGCTTCCGCGGCACTCATGTTTATCTTTGCCCCCTCTATCCGGAGGCCCCTTTTACCCCAGTCGTAGACAGACTGTTCAAGCGAAACGGAGGTGCTGTACCTTCCTGAATCGTCTGTGGAGTCGGTACTGTCGCTCCTTGTATAGGAAGCCCCTGCACTCACCTGCGGCCTGCTGTCCGCGGCGCTCTGCCCTACCGCGGCCTTCTTTGAAGCAACTTCTGCCGCTGCTGCGACCATATCCGGGTGCTTCTCCAATGCAGTATCTATGCAGGCTTCAAGTGTCAATGTCTCCGCCATTGCAGTTCCGGCTGAGAGGATCCAAATCATTAGTGCCGCAGCGATCAGTTTATTTCTCAACGGACAATGCACCTCCGAGTTAACTATCTATGATTTATTGAGAGGAAGCGTAATTGTAAATGTACTGCCTTCGCCTTCCCTGCTTTCGGCCATGACTTTGCCGCCGTGGGCTTCAACTATCGCCCTGGTTATTGCCAGGCCTATGCCGAGTCCTCCGCTTGACCTGGTACGTGACTTGTCTGTCCTGTAGAAACGTTCAAAGATATATGGCAGGTCCTGCTCGGATATGCCTATGCCCGTGTCACTGACTTTGATATCTGCCGCGCCGTCCGATCTGACAAGGGAGAGAGTCACGGTCCCGCCGCTGTCGGTGTATCTGAGCGCGTTGGAAAGAAGGTTTTCGACTGCCTGCCTTATCTTCGTCTCATCTGCTGCCAGGAATACATCTGCCTCTATCTCCCTTTTCAGATCTACGGACTTTGACCTGTAGAGGGGGTCGAACGTCATGGCGACCCTCTCCGTCAAATTGGACAGATCAGCCGATCCAAGCACGATGCCATTTCCGGCATTCTCTATCGAAGTTAGCTTTTCGATCTCGGAGATCATCTTTGAAAGCCTGTCTATTTCATCCACAGTGAGCTTGATCCTCTCTCTTGTAGGTTCCCAGACCCCGTCCTCAAAAGCCTCAAGGTGTGATTTGATTATCGCGAGAGGGTTCCTGAGTTCGTGCGCTATGTCGCTCATAAGCCTCTTACGGAGCTCTTCCTGTTCTTCAAGGCCCAGGCCGAGCCTTTTAATGCTGTCTATGAGTGCCTGAAGTTCCGTGATATCCGACTTCAGGCCTTCATCCGCCTGATACCTGCCCTTGCCTATAAGCGACGCCATCTTTGAGACATTCAGGACAGGCCGGCTGATCAAGTCAGCCATTACAAAAGATATGATGACCGCAATTATGAGCATGAACCCTATTGCATATTTCATATGGGAATTGAATTTCTTCAGGAAGATGCCTTCCCTGCTCTCAATGAAGGGCAGGCAGAGGAAACGGACACTGCCAACGACCTTGCCTCCGGAAGACACCGGAAATTCGTTCATTGCCAGTTCACCTCTTCCGGGACTGACAAAACCCCGGTCATCACTGCTGCTGTTCATCATAGGTCCCCTCATGGCGCCATGTCTCATCGGCCGCCTGAACTCGGCTATCAGTATCCCTTCCGGATCATAGAGAGCCGCATGGACCATAGGCCATCGGAGGATGTCCCCCCTCAGTCCGGAGAGAGCAGTTATGTCCCAATGACCTCGTAAGTCGTAGTTCTCTTCGAGGATCCGTACTGCCTCCTGCTGATCTTCGCGGAGCCTGTCGGAAGAAAAAAGGCGAAACTGCCTGTCCAGCAGTTTTGATATACCGGCAGGTATCACCAGCATGCATATTATGACGATGACCACGTACTGGAAAAGCATCTGGGTCCGCAGTGAACGCTTCATCAGCTTACTCCGAGATCCTGTATCCGAAACCATGGACTGTTTTTATGTATCCGTTATCGTGTTCGGGATCTGCAAGTTTTTTTCTTATGTTTTTGATATAGCTGTCTATCGATCTTTCAAAACCTTCGTATTCATATCCAAGTGCATGGATTATAAGTTCGTCCCTTGTCCATGTCTTTTCCGGCCTTGAGGCCATCTTTGAAAAGATCATAAATTCATTTTTAGTGAGGGGGATATGCTTGCCTTTTTTAGTCACTGTCAGTTTGTCGTTGTCTATCTCTACATCCTGTCCTATTTTTAATATCCCGGTGCTTCCTGTCCCGGAGCGGTCGGTGTTTCTGAGGTTGGCCCTTATCCGTGCCATGAGGACCCTTGGACTGAACGGCTTTATGATGTAGTCATCCGCGCCGGCGTCAAGTCCTGCTATGACATCATCCTCACCGCTTTTTGCTGTGACCATTATTATGGGAGCTGTTGACGCCGCCCTTATTTCTTCACAGACCCTTTCGCCTTTCATACCTGGCAGCATCAGGTCGAGAAGCACAAGATCGTAGACTCCCTCATTGAACATCCTGAGGGCTTCCACCCCGTCCCTCGCAATGTCTGCTTCGTATCCTTCCCGGAGCACGTAGGCCTTTTCTACATCCGCTATTGCTTTTTCGTCTTCTACAATAAGTATCTTTGTCACCGCTCCCACCGCCCCGAAAAAGATCTTTGATCGTCCCGCCTCTTATTATCATACATAAATATCAATAACTATTTTGTCATAAATCAGGAAATTATATTGCAGTAAAAATTAAAAATAATGACGGTATTTCGAAGCCGGAGCCGTCGATCTGTATGGCTTCGGCTTCGAAGGTCCAAACTACTGCTGCGGCTGACCGTTTTTGCATCCCCAGCCATAACCGCGGCTATTTTTGAAAGCCTCGGGGCTTTTGAGCATCTCTTCTAAGCGTGCATTGTCACGGTCATTTTTTATCTTCTGTATCTTTGTGTGAAGATCGCGGATCTTTGCCTTGTTCGGCGTCTCTTTCTGAAGCTCGGTCCTCATCTCGGAATGGAGCTTCCTTATCTCTTCCAGCGTTGCTCTGTCCTCAGGGGAAAATTCGTGCCTGGGACCCGTTGCCCTGGCTTTGAACTTTGAGGGATCCTTAAGTATCTCCTCAAATTGGGCGGCTTCGATCTCCCGGTCCAGCTTCTGTATCTTCTCGTGTATATCACGGGCTTTTGCCTTATTCGGAATATCCTTCTGGAGCTCTGCCCTCAGATCGATATGGAGCTTCGCTCTCTCATCCATCTTCGCCCTCACTTCGGGAGCTGAGTCCTGCCACATCTGCTGGCCGAAGCCCATAGGCATGCCCCCGCCGGGTCCGCATTTACCTCCTTTTCCTCCCCATCCGGGAGCCGCCATTGCGCTTCCCGCAAATACGAGGACCAATATTGCCGCTGCAAGTATTTTCTTTTTCATCTACATCGACCTCCAGTTTTATTGTCAGAATCACCGTTTGATATCCGGTGATGCAAGCCTACCAAGAGCTTATGGAGATTTTATGATGTAAATGTGTGGATTTTATGGTGATCTGCCGAAGCTGATACCGCCGCTGTCCGGTCAGAACATAAAAAACCCCCGCATATCCGGTCAGAAATGTGCGGAGGTTTATCATGCTGCCGGCTGTAATGCGGCAATAATGGGCAATGTAAAAAATGTTTTCGTCAGCTTGAAAGCCCGATCTTTTTTCCTTCCTCATAGGCTTTCATGTTGCTTTCAAGGAACTCGGGTTTTCTGGCGCCAAGTTTTTGTCTGATGATCTCCCTGGCGGTATCGTCAGAAATGAAATCGGACATTGCTATGACAACTCCGAGTATGACTACATTTACCGCCCTTTCGTTGCCAAGGTTTCCCGCGATCTGCGAGGCATCGACCGGAATGACCCTGATGTCCTCTCTCGTGGGCGTGTATTTGGCCATGTCACTGTTATAGATCAAAACACCGCCGGATTTGACAGAGGCTTCGTATTTATCGAGAGAAGGCTGGTTGAGAGCAACCACCACATCCGGTCTTGTTACAAAGGGCGAGCCTATCTCCCTGTCGCTGACAGTTACCCCGCAGTTCGCTGTCCCCCCTCTCATCTCGGGTCCATACGAAGGAAGCCAGGTAACGTATTTGCCTTCTTTTATGGCCCCGTATGCCACGAGCTGCCCCAGGACCATTACACCCTGACCTCCAAAACCTGCGCAAAAGAGCGTTCGTGTGTGATCAGACATCCAGCCGGACCTCCCTTACTTAAAATCCTTGAATACCCCAAGGGGATAATAGGGGATCATGTTATTGACAAGCCAGTCGCACGCGTCTGTCGGCCTCATTCCCCAGTTGGTCGGACATGTTGAGAGGACCTCGACAAATGAGAAGCCCTTGTTTTCCATCTGGTTTTTGAATGCCTTCCTTATTGCCTTTTTGAGTCCGTTGAGATGGGCAGGCTTCGCGGCCGAAACTCTTTCTATGTAGCAGGGAGAGGCAAGGGATGCGAGCAGTTCAGACATCCTGATCGGGTAACCTGCCCTCTGCGGATCACGGCCGCCGGGGGTGGTCGTAGTCTTCTGCCCGATCAGCGTGGTCGGCGCCATCTGTCCCCCGGTCATGCCGTATATGGCATTGTTTACAAATATTACGGTGATGTTCTCTGAACGGTTAGCAGCATGGACTATCTCTCCCATGCCTATCGAGGCAAGGTCACCGTCCCCCTGATACGTGAATATCAGCCTATCAGGCCTTATCCTCTTGAACCCTGTCGCTACGGCGGGAGCCCTGCCGTGGGGAGCTTCAATAAAATCCGTGTCTATGTAACCGTACATGAGCGCAGCGCATCCCACAGGGGCGACGCCGGTAGTTATATCCTGGATATCCAGTTCATCAAGAGTCTCGCATATCATTCTGTGGATGATCCCGTGGGTGCACCCGGGGCAATAGTGTGAATGGACTCCCTCTATCCAGCTTCTGGGCCTCTGGTATACTATCTTTTCTGCCATTATAGGTCCCCTCCCTTGCCGGAGAGCTCCGCGAATATCTTGCGGCACTCTTCTTCGATCTCTGACACACCCGGGCACATGCCGCCCGAACGCCCGTAAAAACTTACCGGCAGGCTGTATCTGACGCCTCTTTTAACATCTTTCAGCATCTGCCCCCAGTTCATTTCCACGTCAAGGATATGTCTGCATTTGGGCATAAGGCTTTCGAAATCATCATACGGAAAGGGACTGACGATCAGGGGCCTTATGAGGCCGACCCTGTACCCTTCCGAACGGAGATCATCCACTGCGGATCTTGCTATCCTTCCGACGGTCCCGAACGCTGAGATCACGACTTCAGCATCGTCAGTAAGATATTTTTCGCATGAGGTCTCGTTTTTTTCGATCTCATGCCATTTCGCTTCCAGCTTCCTGTTGTGCGCTTCCAGTTCTTCAGGATCGAGAAAGAGGCTCCTGATTATGTTTCGCTTCCCGCCCCTTTCCCTCATGTATCCGCACGCCCATTTTTCCGGCTGTGAAAGGTTTTTCCCATGTCCCGGCGGGATCTCTACTGCTTCCATTATCTGACCTATCACTCCGTCGCAGAGGACCATTACCGGAGTCCTGTATGTCTGTGCCAGGTCGAATGCTTTCTGCATCATGTTCACCGCCTCCTGGAGCGACCCAGGAGCCAGGACGATCAGATTGAAATCTCCGTGGCCTATGCCACAGGTAGCCTGGTTGTAGTCTGACTGCGAAGGCAGTATGCCTCCCAATCCCGGGCCCGCCCTGACCACATTGACCACCACTACGGGTACTTCCTGCCCGGCTATATAGCTTATGGACTCTGACATAAGAGATATGCCCGGACTTGAGGAACTGGTCATCACCCTCTCGCCCGTCGCGCCGCCACCAAGTATCATGTTTGAAGCTGCAACTTCGCTCTCTGCCTGAAGATAGACCCCCCCGACCTCAAATAGGCGTTTCGACATATATTCCGGGATCTCATTCTGAGGGGTTATCGGATAACCGTAGAAATACTTGCATCCGGCCTGGATGGCAGCCTCGGCGATCGCTTCAGTCCCCTTCATCAAAGTTTTACCCATGCTGATCACCCCTTTTCCCCTCATTCTTCACGAAAGACCCTGATCACCGCATCAGGGCATCTCATCGCACACATCCCGCACCCTATGCAGTCTTCAGGTCTTGCCGCTTCGACTGGACGATATCCCTTTTTGTTGATCTTGTCCGATATCTCAAGGACACTTTTGGGACACGCCTCCACGCACATGGAACAGCTTTTGCAGTATTGCTCGAGTATTTCGACTCTTCCCTTTGGCATTTGAAACACTCCTTTTGTATTAAATACGCACCTTGTCTCTTTCCCATGGCAACAGTATCTCTCTGTGCAATATCCACAGAGGGATACGATCCCGAAGGATGTCCTTTACACCGGCCGAGATGGATCCTTCGGCCATCCCGAAAAGCATCGGGATGCCCAGTTTTTCTGAAAAATCATCCACCAAAAGGATCCCCTCTGCACAGTCATGCGGCGTCGTCTTGTCCATAAGGTGCGGGTTGGCAGCCGTAAAACTGACCTTCAGTCCGCATGTTGCTTCCAGTTTGTCTTTCATCGCTTCGATCTCTGAAAAAGTTTTTGTGTGGGTCCTGTAGGGGTTGATAAGAAATATGAGGTCATATCCGGCTTTGATCAATTCAGGTTCAAACTGCTTTAGTGCAAGCGCGCCCTGTGAATCTCCCCCGACGTCGATTATCAATCGGCGGGATCCGTCATGGATCTTTGTCCTGATCAGAGGGTTAATGTAGCTCATGTCTCCCCACTTGATATCTCCGGGAGGAGAAAGCACGGACAGGTTCTCTTTCGCTATGTCGGCTGCCAGTGCCCTCAGGCAAAAATAAGGATTTATTATATCCATGTCAGACAGGACTACCTTGTCTCCGGCAGCAGCCATAGCTGAAGCCAGGCTTATTGTCAGTTCTGTCTTGCCTGAGCCGAGTGCGCCGGTGACTGCGACAACATGATCCCATTTTATACTGTTCAATAATGCGAGGTTGTTATCGTGGACATCATTATTCTTTTTCATAGACATGCGCCTCTTCTTCCCCCGAAAGGACTTTATATGCACCTTCGACGAGAGCCCTCAGTTCATCTTCGCCCGGTACGCAGATGACTTCCGATATCCAGGAGACCCTATCCCTGATAAGATCACAGAGGTATGCACTGTTTGCGAGACCTCCGGTCAGTATCACGGCATCTACCTTCCCGTAAAGGTTTACGGCCCTTGAACCAATTTCTGCGGCTATCTGGTAGGCAAGCGCGTCCACTATAAGTTTCGCCTTCACGTCCCCTGAGTGGATCCTTTCGACGATCTTCCGGAAATCCCTGCTTCCAATGTGAGCGGCAACTCCTGCTTCACCTACTACCATCCTCTCTATCTCTTTCCGTGAATATGTGCCGGAAAAACATAGATCAATAAGGTCCCACGCATGGACGGTACCGGCACGCTCAAGCGACATCGGGCCGTACCCTCCGAGCCCGTTGTTCACGTCGATAACTTTGCCTTCACAGTGCGCCCCGACCGTGACTCCGCCTCCCATGTGAGCAACGATGAATCTGCACTGATCAATATGTTTTCCCATTTTTTGGGCGACCTTGTAAGCCACTGCCTTTTGGTTCAGGGCGTGGAACACAGACCTTTTGGGGAGATTGGGCATCCCGCTCACGTGGGCGACCTCGGACATCTCGTCTACGCATACCGGGTCAACGATAAAGGCAGGAATAGATCCTGCCTCCTCCGATATCCTTTTTGCGATCAACCCGCCAAAGTTCGATGCGTGCCTTCCGTACCTGCATGATCTCAGGTCTGCGGCCATTTCCTCGTTAATTATCCATGCACCGCCTGAGATGGGGCGCAGCAGTCCGCCCCTGCCGACCACGGCGGAGAGCTCGGAAACGCCGTTCCCATGCTTTTTAAGTATTTCGACCGAATTGGTGAACCTGAAGAGTTCCTCTTTTTCAGGCGACCCTTTGCATCTGTCGATTTCTTCCTGACTGTATGCCACAGATTCAGACCATAGCATCTCCAGATCTTCGTACAGCGCAGCCTTCATTCCGGTGCTTCCTGGGTTGATTGCAAATATTTTCATTTTTACCCTCAACCTTTGCTAAATAGAGTCTTATTTCACATTTTAGATATGCTTTTAAAAAGAAACACTTCTCTATACTTTATTATAATACATTTATATTCCTATGCAAAGATTTCGATATTCAATTGAAATTTCCGGCTTTTCTGTGCCTTGACACTCAATATTCTGGTTGTTATACTCTCCTTCGTGGCGGCATAGCCAAGCGGTAAGGCAGAGGACTGCAAATCCTTCATCCCCAGTTCGAATCTGGGTGCCGCCTCCAAAATAATTTGATAAACGTACAGATAAAAATCTCAGGGGAAGTTCCCTGGGATTTTTTTCGTCCGCTCTAACGCTGCGGGTCAAAGCCGGGAGGATCCGTATCTAACGCTTATCTCTGCGGGGATCCCTTATCATGAAGATGACCGATGCGACTATCAGAGGCGTTGCGATCAGCATGTTCATGCTCAGATGTTCTCCTCCCAGAAGCCACCCCAGAAAGACTGCGACGACGGGGTTAACGAAGGCATGAGTAGCGACCCTGTTTGCCGGCTGCACCCTCATAAGCCAGAGAAAAGAGGAATATGCGACCAGAGAGCCGAAGATGATCAGGTAGATAAGTGCAAAGACCGATCTGGAGGAAAAAGAGGCCATATTTTGATAATTTCCCGTGAACGCCGAAACAAAAAAATGGATCAGCATCATTACAGCTCCGCCGCACATCATCTGCATGCCAGAAGACATGAGCAGGTCCTGATGGATCTGGGGATTTTTTGAAATAAAGGCCCCCATTACCCAGGTGATCCCGCTCAAGATCAGCATCAGGACCCATATGATATAGCTCGATTCAAAGGAGAAGTCAGCATTGGGGTCTCCCGCAACAAGGAAAAAGATCCCCAGGAAGCCTAAGGTGATCCCGATATAGTGACTCCCCGCAGGCCTCGCACCCTTGAAGAAGAGCCAGCCTATCAGGCAGAACCAGAGCGGTTCCAGCGCCACGAGAAGTGCGGCTATAGACGACGGCACTACAGTTTCGGCGCTTGTTATCAGTCCGTATGAAACTACGAACGGAAGAAGGGATGCAAAAAAGGCATTTTTCCATCCGCTGACAGTGGTCCTGTATCCCGACATCACTGACCTAAGTGCAAAGAGTATGATCCCCGCGCTGAGAAACCTTGCACCGCCTGAAAAAAAAGGCGGTATGGTCTCGACCGTGAACCTGATCCCCAGATATGTGGATCCCCATATGATGTACACCATCAGATAAGCAAACACCAATGCTGCTTTTGAGGGTTTGTCCGTTCCCGCTGCAGGCATGATACGACCCCTTTTCTTTCTGTGCGCCGGCCTGTTCTCAGTGAACAGGATGCCGTCCAATTATAACGCTATGGATCGTGATCATCTTCATTTTTTTATCTCACACAAAAAAAAATCGTTGTGTAAATACATATTTTTATGCAATAATGACAATCATCGATAAAATATTACTATTGCGCAAATTTAATAATTATTTTAAAGCAACCTCTATAAGAGGAGGCCGCAGACTTTGGAAAACAATGTAGTAATGCAGCTCTTCGTACAGAGGCACATGCCCGACGGAAGATCCCTCACAGTCCCCTGTACGATCGAAGTACTGTCAGAAAAAGATGAGAAATTCTCTATAGAACTACACAATGAAGTGGCTTTAGGTCTGAGCCGTGACATCTTTGCCGCAAGCACAGAAGAAGAACTCAGGCGATTTTTGACTGAAGACGGCATAGCAGTTGGGGCAAGGTATGACGGCCGCCTGGTCTGCCTGAGGACTCTCAAGATCTCACCTGACTGGGTGAGGGAATCCCTTGCGGACTACAGCCTGTCTCCGGAAAGATACGAGCATTCTGCAGTAACAGGTTTCTGTGTAGTGGACAGGGAGTTCAGGGGAAACAACATACAGTTTCTGACACAGTTTTATGCCGAGAACATCGTTTCAAGGAGATTTGACTCGGTCGTAACGACTGTATCGCCCAAAAATATCTTCAGTCTGCAGAATGTGCTTGCATGCGGATACTATATTATTTCCATCGAATGGACATACGGAGGTTATCTCCGTTTTGTGCTGAAAAAGGAGTTCCACCCCAAAGATCCTTTATGGACACACGGACATCTGAGGATACCGATCAGGGATATCAAAAGACAGAAGGAAGCTCTTTCGAACGGCAGCGTAGGCTACAAGATCGTAAGAGGACCAAGCGGGTTCGCGATCCTGTACGGCAGGATCGGTCCCTGATCCATTCTTACCAGACATTTAACAGTACGGAGCTAATGTCAAAAAAGACAAAAAGGCAGCTCAAACCGGAACGGTCTGGCTGCCATTTTTATTCTTGCACAGATAAGTGACTAGATCAGTTTTTTGATCATTCCCGAGATCAGTCTGGGTCCAGGAAAGAAAGCACGGGAAATTTTTTTTCCCGCAATGCTCATCATCAGGCCGGCAAGCACAGCGGCGCCCACAACATGAAGGGGCTTCCTTCGGATCATACGGACAGGGTCCATCTCCATCATGGCTGACCTGAAATTGGCCTTAGCCTCTTCAAGCGTCAGTTCTCTTTTGCTCCGTTCCAAGACGGGACGCCCCTTTTCCGTAAGATATCATTCTTCCCTTTAAGATCGTCCATGCGCCGGATCCCAGGAGGATAGCCGCGACAATAAGCGCTGATGCCGGTCTCCCCAAATACTCGCTAAGCCAGAAGTAGAACGCTGCTCCAACGGCAAAGACACCACAGATGACAAGAGAGACTCCAAAAAACATGATGAGGAATCCTTCTGTGACGAGGACTGATTTTTCCCTGAAAGTCCTTCCTTCTGCTTCGATCAGATCAAAAAAACTGACTATCAGATTGGTTAAAGTTTCCAAAATATCCACCCTGCCTGTCCCCCGGCCCAGAAGGTCCGGGTGCTATTCCTCTTCGGGTCTCCAGCAGCAGTAATCGAGAAGTTTTCCTATCACTATACCGGCTCCAAAGGCGATCACTACAGACAGGAAAGGATTATCCGATACTCTGGTGCCGACTTTGGCGACAGCAGCCCTTCCGGGTTCCTCATATTTTTCGATCACAGGCTTTACTGCGGCCAGGAGGGTTTTGGCGCCGTCATCCAAGGTGCTCTTGACCTTGTTGAAATCTATGACTCGTTTGGCCTCGGCCTTTTCCTGCTGTTCCGCGATAGCGCATTTCAGTGCCTCGATCTCAGCCTTGAGTTCCATTATGACATCTTCGCTGGTCTTGACCTCTGTCATGGTAATTCCTCCTCCTGATTTTTCCCGTCTTGTGCCTCTCATATATGTTTCTGTTTCGCTATTTTATCATGATAGAGTATTTTCGGGGAATAAGAGGTTAAAATAATAGTGTGTTTTGCTTATTGATATTATGTTCGGCAGGAGGAAATGAGATGAAGGAAAATTACGTTGAAGTCCCGCTGCTTCAGCAGCGCGAGATCGAAATGAGGGTGCTGAGACCTGTCATAAGAGCTTTTGCAGCTGAGTTTGGAAAAGAAAAGACCTATGATCTTGTGCGCAGGACGATGCAGGAAATATCACGCGGACTTGGCAAAGAAAAGTCTCTCGGGGGCGGCGGACTTGAAAACCTCAAGTCAAAGTGCATCTCAAAATGGAATGATGGAGGTGCGCTGGAGGTCAGCATCAGGGAAGACTCGGACACCATTCTGGCTTTTGACGTCACAAGATGCGATTTTGCAGACCTTTACAGGGAACTCGGATTCGGTGATATCGGAACCCTTATTTCCTGCGACCGTGATGCGGCATTCCTTGACGGTTTCGACCCTGAGCTCGAGCTAGTAAGACAAAAGACACTTATGGAGGGCGAAGATCTCTGTGATTTCTGCTACAGGAAAAAAGGATGACCTCCTCATCATAAAAGAAAAATACGGAGAACTGACGGACTCGATTAGAAAACTGGGAAAGGCGGCAATAGCCTTTTCCGGCGGAGTCGACAGTTCTCTGCTTGCCTATGCGGCAAAGGAGACCCTGGGAGATAATGCGTGTGCATTTACACTTTGGTCTCCGTTGCTGCCCGCGGATGACAAGAGAGATATTTTATCTTTTACGGATAGATACGGGATAAGGCTCTTCAAAATCGAACACAACGACCTTAGCTGCAAAGATTTCTGCGAAAACAGTCCTGAGCGGTGCTATATATGCAAATCGGCGAGGCTGGATGCCCTGACTTCACTGGCAGAAGAGCTTGATATCCCTTGGATGCTTGACGGCTCCAACATTGACGATCTGAACGACTGGCGGCCCGGCATGAAAGCTGTCAGGGAATCGAAGATCACCCTCTCCCCCCTCCTTGAATGCGGCCTTTCCAAAAAAGACATAAGGGAGATATCATCTCATCTGGAACTGCCGACCGCGGTCAAACCATCGGCGGCATGCCTGGCTTCACGGATACCGACTGGGACAGCCATAACGGAAGAGCTGATCCTGAAGATAGATGCGGGAGAGGACATAATCAAAAAATATCTTCCGGCAAACGCTCAATTGAGGATGCGCTATGACGGAAGGGCCGCAAAAATCGAGACAGACCGGGAGAATATACCCGGCCTGTCTCAGTCATTAGCTTTGATATCCGAAGAACTTGCGCTTATCGGTATTGCAGCGGTCCTTATAGAAAAGGACGGTTATATGATGGGCAGCGCTACAGTTCGACCGAAATAAAGAGGGTCTGGCCGCCCCTCGACATCAGTATCCCCAGAGATCTGTTCTTCGCTCCCATCACCCTGTTCCAGTCATCCAGCGTTTTCATCTTTGTCCTGTTCACTTCCAGGATGACATCTCCCGGCTGGAGGCCGAGCCTGGCTCCGAGACTTCCCCTGTCAACGTCTGTCACTACGAGGCCTTCGTCTGAGTCAAGCCTGTATTGCCTCTGAAGCTCGCTGTCTATAACAGCTGCGGTGATCCCCATCTGCTTTGATGAGCCCGATGAGCTCTTGGGACCCGGGGCCGGCTTGCTGCCGCTCTTCTCCCCTTCGCCCCTGTCGATCTCACCAAGGACGACCTGTACGTTCCTCTTTTTCCCGTCCCTGTATATCCCGAAATCCACCTTGTCGCCGGCCATTTTATTCCTTACGGAAAAGACCACGTCCTGACTGTTTTTAACTTCCTTGCCTCCGATCGATACGATAACGTCGCCCCTCTTGAGGCCGTACTTATCCGCGGGTGAGTTCGGCTCTACGTCTGCAATGATCGACCCTTCCTTGACAGGTATTTTGTAAGAATCGACAAGAGCAGCCGTCAGAGGCTGAACTGTTACGCCAAGCCATCCCCTGCGCACTTCTCCGTGCTTTATGAGGTCATCCATGATCTGTTTGGCCATGTTGATAGGGACTGCAAATCCTATTCCCTGTGCATAGGGGACGATGGCAGTGTTGATACCAATGACCCTGCCGCTGAGATCTATCAGGGGCCCTCCGCTGTTGCCCGGGTTTATCGCAGCGTCTGTCTGCATGAAGCCCTGGAAATTGACACCCGGAGCCTGGAGCGTCCTGTTTTTGGCGGAAACGACTCCCGCTGTCACTGAATTCTCAAAACCCAGAGGATTGCCTATGGCCACGACCCATTCACCGACTTCTGTCGCATCGGAGTCGCCAAGCAAAAGTACGGGAAGATCAGGAGCTTTGATCTGTATTACTGCAAGATCGAAGGTAGGGTCCTGTCCGATTTTTTTTGCGTCAAAGGACCTTCCGTCAAGAAGAGTTACCTTTATTTTGTCGGCACCCTCGACAACATGGTTGTTCGTGAGGATATAGCCGTCCTTCGTAACTATGAAGCCGGAGCCCTTTCCTCTCTGAGGGATCATTCTCTCCTGCGTTCCGCCGCCTCCGAAGATATCTCCCCCAAAGAACTCTTCAAAAAAGGGATCCCCTCCGAAAGGATTTGTCATTATCCTCTGTTTCACCATTGTTTCAGTGTCTATGTTAACAACAGCAGGGGAACTTTTTTTGACTATCGAGACTATGGGGTTGCCTGTGTAAACATCCTGTGCGTATGCCCCGGGAGTGGTCGAAGCGACAGTCCTGACTTCAGGTTCCCTGATATTCTTAACAACGCTGTATTCCGACGCAATAAAGGTCCCGAAGGCTCCTCCCGCAAACATGATCGCTCCGGCTGCGGCAGCTATTCCAAATTTTTTGACAGCAGTTATGAAATTATCCTTATTCATGAACACACCTCCGCGTTCCTGATTATGAGAAATATTGTTGCACGGCTAATATTCTAATTAATCCCCTGCAAATTGCATCAAGGATATTACGTAAGGCAAAGAAGGTGAAAAAACTTAAATCAACTTTTTTATACTTCTATTTTGTTTTATGTCTCGTTGTTCTTTACATCTCTGCCTGCTATAATATTAAAGTAATATAATCCGACCACAGTGGAGTTACTAGATGAGGAAGATATTCCGATCCTATTTTCCGACCACCCGTGCATTTTTCATTCTGATAGCCTTTCTGGCTATCACTTTTATTGCCATCTTTGCCCTTCTTGACCATCTAAGGTCGATATTTTTTTCTCACGCAGACGCTCAGAACCAGTCGGTGGTATCACTGGCAGCCAACATGGTGGACGAACGCATCAACGCGAAACTGATCCAGCTTCAGGCTCTCGGATACACTGCATCCTCACAAAAAGACCTGTCGGACAAAGACCTCCTTATAAGGAGACTAGAACAGATAAAGCACGAGGCATTAAAAATAGGTTATGACTTCATCCAGCTTACGGACCAAGAGGGAAATTATGTAAGCACGAGCGGGAAAAAAGCGATCATCGTTGAGGACGAACATTTCTACAGAGCGATCAGAGGCTTTAGCGTTGTGTCAAACATCTTGAGCAATGATATGACCGGAACAAGCGGATCCTCGGACAATAAAATGGTCATATTCAGCGTACCTGTATTTTCCGGGGCTTCCGTCATCGGAGTTCTGACAGCTGCCATAAATGTAGATAAAATATCCATGCTGGAGAATATAAACATTCCCTACAGCGGCACTTTTTTGTGCCTGATAGACGGGAACAACAGCATTGTAGAGTACTCCGGCAGCTTCCTGAGGGAGTTTCCGCATCTCACCAGGAGTTTCAATTTTTTCAGCCCTCTGTCAACTTTGATAGAGTCTGATGAACTGCTTTTCCTTAAAGAAGAACTTGCCGGCCTTGCCGGAACTGTGATAAAGCATCACAAAAGCAGTAAAAATGACAGGATCCTTTCATTCGCGGCCCTTCCCCATTCAGACAGATGGAAGCTCGTCGCGGTTTCGTCGGAAGACAGCATCAGATCACAGCAAAACAGCCTGCTCATCAAAATCGGCGCTTTGATATTATTGTGTATATTCCTGATCACGCTGACCGTTGTCTACCTTTACGTGATAAGGTGGAAATACATGAGGATCCGTGAACTCTCAAACACCACGATAAGCAAGGCCGGGTTCAATTTTTTCAAAGTATCGCCTGACGGGGATGTCATGGACTTTGACGACGACTTCGCCTCTTTTCTCGGCATCCATAATGATAAAAAAGTTTTCAGCTTCAAAAGGCTGCTCAATGAGGAACAACAGGTCTTCCCCATGTCCGGGATGGATCGTGATACATCTTTTAAGCTCAGGCTTTCCATAAAGAACAGCGAAGATAAGGATATTTTCCTTCTTGTCCAGATCATAGGGGAGAAGGAGAGGGACTTCTACCCTGCCTTCGCGATAGACGTGACTGATGATGAACTCTTGCAGGAAAAGGTAAGGGACCTGGCATATACCGACAAGACTACGGGACTCCCAAACAAGGAGAGCTTTATCCTCAAAATTGAAAGCCTGAACAGGAAGAGCACGTCAATGATTTTCAAAAGCGGGCTTCTTTTTATTGACATAAACAACAGCCATAGGATACTGGAAATATTAGGACACAGGCTCTTTGAAAAAATGCTGCGTGATGCTGCTGACAGGCTTTCCGTTGTTGCCGCCGCCCATGGCGGGGAGATCTTCAACCTGGAGAGCGATGATTTTGTGATCGTCATAGACGATTATCAGGACGACAGCGAGATGTGCTCAGTAGCAAACAAGGTCTACGGCGCTTTTGCAATGCCCTTCACGTTGGGAGACGCGCTGTACGAGGTCAGCTTAAGAATAGGACTTGTCTCATGCACAGAATATCTGAGAGGAGCACAGATCAGTCCGAGCGACATGCTCAGATACGGCGAGATAGCCGGAAGGCTTGCAAAGAAGAGTGAAGGGGTATTTATACTTGACATCGAGTCTTATTTGTCCGCCATAAAAGAACTTGATATGGAGGTAGATCTGATAAACTCGATAAAAAACTGCGAACTTAAAGTTAAGTACCAGCCTGTCTACTCTTTCGGTCCTGACCGGATAACAGCAGTAGAAGCGCTCCTCAGATGGGAAAACGAGCGATATGGGAATGTCCCGCCTTCCATCTTCATAGCTATAGCAGAGAGGTGCGGTTTCATAAACCAACTTGGCGATTTCGCAATTGACACAGCACTGGATCTCGCATCGAGGCTGTGCTCTGAAGACAGGGGCATCCTGGTGAATTTCAATGTCTCATCGATGCAGTTCTCACAGAGCAGCTTTGCGGAAAAACTCAGGGACAAGTTCAGATCCCGGAGCCTTCCCAAAGATAGCGCAGGCCTTGAGATAACGGAATCCTGCCTTTGCGGCGAAACTTCTGACTTTATCGAAAAGCTCGAGATGATCAGAAGAGAAGGAATAATGGTCTCTATCGATGATTTCGGGACCGGTTATTCTTCCCTCTCTTACCTTAAAGACCTCCCCATAGATTTTCTCAAGATCGACAGGAGTTTCATCACAGGGATCGACTGTTCAGAAAAACATTTCAATCTTTTCAAAAGCATAACGGCACTGGCAGGATCTATCGGTGTTGAGGTCATTGCGGAGGGTGTGGAGACAGAAGATCAGCTTGACGCAGTCCGGAGGTGCCGCTGCAGGCACATACAGGGGTTCCTGATCTCTGAGCCTATGGATGAGGATGCTCTGATGGACTTTATCAAAACTTACACAGGACCCGGAAAAGAAAGCTGCCGGAAGTCATAAAGACAATAAAATGAGCGAAGGGCAAAATGTCTCTTCGCTCATTTTATTATCTTTAGTGGCCCCGGATGATCGCTACCTGCTTCGGGAAGATCTTTTCCTTCCTCTATCCGAGCTTCCCCTGTCTGAACGGGTCACCGGACAGACAAGCACCCTTCTTGAAGGCTCCTCACCGATAGATTTCGTCTCTACCTCTTTATTGTCCCTGAGTGCAAGGTGGACTATCCGACGCTCCCAGCTTGACATAGGTTCCAGGCTGACCGGGGTCCCCTTGCGGAGAGATTCTCTGGCTATCGATTCTGCAAGCCTGGTCAGCGTCTGTTCCCTGCGCTGGCGGTACCCTCCGCAGTCGAAACGGACCCTTCGTGTGGACATGTCATCATGACAGGCAAGGTTGGTAAGATACTCCAGCGCTTTAAGCGTCTCACCGTATCTTCCGATCACTACCCCGACATCTTCTCCGACGAGGTTGATCATACCGTCCTCATTCAGCTCGGGGATAAGGTCAAGGTCCATCCTCTCCAAAATATCGTTGACAAAATGGCATGACTTTATGAAAGTTACGGGTGCAAATGGTTTTACCTCAACTTTGTATGTACAGCCAAGGAAACCAAAGAGTTTTTTATCTTCGGATATTATCTGAGCCTCAACATCATCAGTTTTGATACCCCAAAGCTCAGCCGCCTTCTCACGGGCCTCTTCCACCGACTCGCACTCAAAGACCGCCGAACCGATCTCCGGCATCGGGATCCTCTCTTCCATGTCCCTGTCCATCATGCGTCCCTCTTGTCCTGTCCGGCAAGAGGCCGTTTCTTATTCATCATCGTCGTCATCGTAGTCGTCCTCGTATTCATCGTCATCGTCCTCAACTGCGGCCGGCGTAGGTTTGTTCTTATGAAGGACAGGCTTGACCTGAAGTTCCTCTTTCGTCTTTTTCATTACGAAGTATTGCTGAGCAACTCCGATAAGCGATGAAAGCCCCCAGTAAAGCATGACTCCGCCAGGCATCGAAAGGCAGATGAACGCCATGAAAAACGGCATTATTGTGTTCATCATAGCCATCTGCGGGTTTGCCCCTGCTGAAGAAAGTTTCTGCTGAGCCCAGGTAAGGAATGAAATGCTTATGAGCAAAATGAGGTTGCCCATGTAGAGTCCGGCATTTGAGAGTCCCGACGGATTCTGCATGATGCCTGTCAGGACTGACATAAGGCCGTAGTTTCCTGTCGGATCTGCCGCTACGCCAACCGCCTGGGCAAGGCCTGCGGTCGTCGACGAACCCAGTATTATCCCGAGGAAGGATGTCCCGGCAAAATCATATGTCCTAAGTACATTGAAGAGAAGGATGAGGATCGGCAGCTGCACCAGAAGAGGCAGACATCCCGCTGCCGGATTAATTTTATTCTCCTTGTAGAGACGCATCGTCTCCTGGTTGAGTTTCTCTTTATCGTTGGCATATTTTTCCTGCAGCACCTTCAGACGTGGCTGTATCTTCTGCATCTGCTGCATACTGACCATTTGTTTCTGGTTGAGGGGGTAAAGTGCTATCCTTACAGCTATTGTCAACAGCACTATGGCCATTCCAAAAGAGTTTGTGAGGCCGTAAAAAAATTCAAGGATCATGAGAAGCAGATCGCTTGCTCCATTCCAAATCGCGCCCAAAACTTTCACCTAACCTTTCGAAGTCCTTTAAATAACTTTCCTATCCGGATCCGTGTATCTAAATCTTCCTGTCCGGGCACAGGGTCGTACCCTCCCGGATCCCATGGACCGCAGCGCAGTATCCTCCGCAGTCCGAGTTCCGCTCCGTAAATAAGACCGTATCTTTCTACCGCTTCAGCTGTATATTCGGAGCATGTCGGGATGAAGCGGCATTTTCCTCCTCCCAGTACCGGTGATATTGCTGCCTGGTAGAACCTGATCAGAAAA
Organism: Synergistaceae bacterium DZ-S4; assembly: GCA_025943965.1. Lineage (NCBI taxonomy): Bacteria > Thermotogati > Synergistota > Synergistia > Synergistales > Synergistaceae > Caenicola > Caenicola nitritireducens. The sequence goes on along the minus strand of JAPCWD010000002.1, from coordinate 137,239 downwards.
AGTCCTGCCATCGATGCTAGGCGCATGTTCGTCCTGCCTTGTCAGCATTCCAGTCCGGTCCGGGCCAGTCCTGCCTCATGAGTCCCCTTCTTTTGAGCGAATGCGCGATATCCATGTAGATGTCAACGGAAGACCTTTCCAGAGCTTTCTCCCTGAGCGACGCTATTATCCATACTCCGTCCCTTATCCATGGTAAAAGCCTCCTGAATGCTTCCCTCATCATCCTTCGGCCTCTTGTACGCTTTGCGGCGTTTGCTGTTTTTTTCCCCACAGTCACTCCCACCAGTACGGGATCGCCGGGGCGTTCAACAAACAACAACCGCACCAGCTCGCCTGTTTCACGACGTCCGGTGCGGAATACAAGGTCGAACTGCCATCCGTGCCTGAGCCTGACAGCTGACGAAAAGCCGAAATTCACGGCTGATTAGACAGCAAGACGCGCTCTACCCTTACGGCGACGATTCCTCAAAATGCGGCGTCCGCTTGGGGAGGCAGAACGTACGAGAAAGCCCATTGAACGCTTTCGTCTGGTGTTATGCGGCTGAAATGTTCGTTTCACAGACTACACCTCCTGTGGTTCATTTTCTGATAACCATAATTGTCTTATAAGCAACCTAGTAAATATATCATACACTTCTCTATGGAGCAAGAAAAATTATATAATGCATAATAAAATTCTACTGCCGAACACAAATAATTGGGGTAAAATAGAATGAGCTGTTGCAGGATATGCCCAATATGTGCTAATATATCCGCTGTCTTTTGTGAAGGAGGTGACGGCATTGCCAAATAAGAAATCAGCAAAAAAACGAGTTCTGGTCACTGAAAGAAACCGCATTTACAACCGCTTCTGGAAAACCCGCTGCAAAAATGCAGTTAAGAAGCTTCTGGATGCAGTTGAACAGAAAGACTCCGAGCTTGCAGCAAAGAGGCTGAACGAGGCTCAGGGTGTACTGGATAAGGCGGTAGTAAAGGGCGTCGTCCACCGGAATACAGCGTCCCGCCGCAAGGCTATGATGGCAGCTAGATTTAAATCCCTTTCTGCCTAGGTGACCCGATCAATATTACAGATCTGTACGGAGAGGCCAAGTTACCCTCTCCGTTTGTTTTTTATCTGCCCATCAATTCGATCACAAGGGTCTCAAGACCGGCCCATCCTGATCCGGTACCGCTCTTTTCATCTATGTTGATTTTTATGAGCCCCAATATAAATCGGCCGATCGGGCCCGCACCGTATTTTCGTGCGGCGTTTCCGGCCATCGTCCATGCGTAGTTCTTCGCTCCGAGCGACTGCGCAAAGAGAGCTCCCTTACCCGGATGCATCGATGCGTACCAGGCAAGCCTCATTCTGTTGTGTATCGCAGACACAAGGGGTATAAGATCTCCGTTTTTGGAGACAGCGTTGAGGCTCCTGACCGTTTTGACATGGTCACCGCTGCAGAGGCCATCCAGAAGCTTCAGAAGATTTCCGGTCCCGTCGTCCAGGCACATGCTTTCAACATCAGACAAATTGACAGATCTGCCTTTTTTTAGCATTGAGAGGCTCAGGAGCTGACGCCTTATCTCCTCCGGGTCCTCTGTAAGCTCAATGATCAGCGAGACAGCCTCTCTGTCAATATTTATCCCCATCTTTCCTGCCAGGTCCGTTGTCCACATCATTCTTTCACGCGGCCACCGCGGGAAGGGCGCGGCTTTCAGGACAGTGCACTTTTCAAGCGTATGCGGGGGAAAGATCTTTGCAGGGTCTGACTCATAGATCAGAAGGATGACCACAGGTGAATCAGCATCCACCATCGTATCGAAGTTTTCCGGGAAAGGCCCCAAAAGAGGAGCTGATTCAACAACAATGATCCTCTTTTCGTCAAAGAGGCCTCCTGAGAGGTTATCGGACAGGAGGGGGCCCCATTCGCCGCCCTCCTGTCTTCCTGATATCACATGACCTTTTTTTTCAAAATCAGCAACTGTCTCCTCCAGGAGCCGTCTCTGTGCCGTGCCCGAGGCAGAGATCAGGAGGAGAGAGGGCATCAGTCTTTCACCACAATATTAACCAGCTTGCCGGGGATCGGGATGACCTTGACAATTCGTTTGCCTTCGGTCCTTTTCTTCGTCTCAGCTCTCGAGAGGATCTCCTCGCTGAGTTCTTCCTTCGACAGACCGGCCTTCACAGTGAACTGCTCCCTGACCTTGCCGTTTATCTGAAGCACTACAGTCACCATGTCTTCCACGAGAGATCCCGAGTCAACTTCAAACCATTTTTCAACTGATAGGAAGGTATCGTTCCCGATCATGTGCCAGAGTTCTTCCGTTATGTGGGGCGCAAAGGGGGAAAGGCATGAGAGCAGGGTCTCCACACCCTCCCTCATTACTGACCATGCATCAGGAGTACCGGGCCTGAATCCGATGAGAGCGTTGGTAAGCTCCATGAGCCTGGCAACGGCTGTGTTGAACTGACGCTCTTCACTTATGTCCCTGGTGACCCTGTCGAGGGTATTGTGGATAATGCGTTTGATATCCCTGATATCAGAAGTATTTATCTCTTTCATCGGCACCCGGATCCTGGAAGCTGCCGCTATCCCTTCAAGGTTCGATTCGACGAGGCGCCACACCCTTCCAAGGAAACGATGGGCTCCCTCGACGCCTCTCTCTGACCAGTCAAGGTCTTTTTCTGGCGGAGATGCGAAAAGGATGAAGAGCCTTGCCGTGTCAGCTCCGTATTTGTTGATTATTTCATCAGGATCGACAACGTTGCCAAGAGATTTGGACATCTTGGCCCCGTCTTTTATCACCATTCCCTGCGTAAGGAGCCTTTTGAAGGGCTCTCTCATCTCTTTCGGAAGGAGGCCGAGGTCTGCGCATACTTTTGTAAAGAACCTTGCGTATATGAGATGAAGGCATGCGTGCTCAATACCGCCGATGTACTGGTCGACGTTCATCCAGTAGGCTGCCTCGTCTTTGTCAAAGGGCTGATCTGTACACCACGGCGAAGTATACCTGCTGAAGTACCACGAAGAACAGAAGAACGTGTCCATTGTGTCGGTCTCACGCCTTGCAGGTTTTCCGCATACCGGGCATATCGTATTTATCCAGTCTTCACGAAGGGCTAGCGGATTGCCTCCATGCTCGGGCATCTCGATGTCAAGAGGCAGTTCCACCGGAAGCTGGTCTTCAGGTACCGGAACTATCCCGCAGTGGTCGCAGTAGACCATCGGGATGGGAGTGCCCCAGTACCGCTGCCTTGAGATGAGCCAGTCCCTCAGCCTGAACTGGACCTCTCTGCTGCCAAGTCCTTTTTCCTCGAACCATTCACCTATCTTTTCGATAGCCTGGGGAGTGGGCAAGCCGTCAAACTCGCCTGAATTGCATGCTATGCCGTCAGCGTCGACTGACCCGGTCATCGTCTCTCCGTCGGGGACAGGTCCGTCCGCCGGCCTTACGACCGGGATAACGGGGATGCCGTATTTCCTTACGAAATCGAAGTCCCTCTGGTCATGAGCTGGAACACCCATGATCGCTCCTGTTCCGTAGTCCATCAGTATGTAGTCTGCGATCCATATGGGCACTTTTTTGCCGTTTACAGGATTTATGGCATAAAATCCTGTTTCTATACCCTCTTTGTCCGTACCGACCGCGGTACGCTCTATCGCGCTCCGTGAGGACATCCTTTTTGCGAAAGCCCTCAGTTCTTCAGCCTTGGTTCCTCCGACCTTCCCGGCAAATGCCTCGACAAAGGGATGCTCTGCGGCTATAGCGACAAAGGTCACTCCGAAGACGGTATCGATCCTTGTAGTGAAAGCTTCAATGCTGAGGTCTGTATCAACTATATCCATTTTGAAATGGACGCCCTCGGATCGGCCTATCCAGTTTCTCTGCATGGTTACGACCCGTTCCGGCCATCCGTCAAGGTCATCAAGACAGTCCGCAAGTTCCTGAGCGTAGTCGGTTATCCTTATGAACCACTGCTCAAGGCCCCGCTTCACGACAGGGGTGCCGCAGCGCCAGCAGACACCGTCCCCCACCACCTGTTCATTGGCAAGGACAGTTTTGCAGTCCTCGCACCAGTTGACCGGGGCATGCTTGCGGTAAACAAGTCCTTTCTTGTAGAACTGGAGGAAAAGCCACTGGTTCCATTTATAATAATTGACGTTGCACGTCTCTACCCTTCTTCTCCAGTCGTAGCTGTACCCGGCCCTTTTTAGCTGATTCGTCATATGTTCGATGTTGCTCCATGTCCATTCAGCCGGAGGAAGTTTCATTTTTATCGCCGCGTTTTCCGCAGGCATCCCGAAGGCATCGAAGCCCATCGGATAGAGGACATTGTAGCCCTTCTTCCTGAGGAACCTTGCCAGGAGGTCACCGATGGAATAGTTGCGGAGGTGCCCCATGTGCAGGGCTCCGCTCGGATAAGGGAACATCTCCAGACAGTAGAATTTTTCTTTGCTGTTGTCGGCCTCGACTTCAAAAACTTTTGATCCGGCCCATTCCTTCTGCCATTTTGGTTCTATGGCGCCAAAATCGTATGGCATCTATATCTCCTCCGTTGCTAAATGAAATCGAAACAAATTATACATCAGGGTATTATATACTCCCGCCAATTGCACGGCAATCTCTATCCTGGGTTTAAACTGCTCAGGATCTGGAGCCCCTTCTCTGTTCCGTCAGTTTTTTGAAATATCTGAAATGACAAAGGCAGCCCACAGTTCGAAGGCATCTTTAAAATTCCAGGGATCCTTTCCAGTGAGCGAACGTATCTTTTTCAGCCTGTACTGAAGGCTGTTCCTGTGCATTGATAAGTTTTCGGCAACATTTCCGCTGGCAAACGGAGATCCGCACCATGCCAGAAAGGTCTCCTTCATTTCATTGAAATCATTTCTCGAAGACAGCCCCTTCAGGATCCTCGTCACATATTCTTCCCTCACTCCAGGGGGAAGAGCATCCAGCAAAGCCTCGCCCGTAAATTTTTCTGACCTGATCATTCCTTTTGTTCCAAGCTGCTTAGCCAGCCTAAGAGAATTTCTTGCAGAGTTTATGGAACGTGAGAGTCCCTGCAGATCGAAAGCAGAAAACCCGACCGAGACATCCGCGAGGATGCCCTTTGCCCCGATGCTATCAAGAAAATCTTTTGAGAGGACCTCGGCAGCTTCATAAATTTTATCAGGATCCCTGTCCGAACTTGCAGACAGGAGGATCGTCACCCTGTAATTCTCCTGCGGGCATATAACGTTCCTCGGATTGGAGAAACTTGTCCTGACCTCTCTGAGCATTCTCTGAAAGGCGGACTCTGCAGCTTCGTTTGACCACCTGTTCATCTCGATCACTATCGCTATCCTGCACTTTAAAATGTTGAAACCAAGCTCCTTGGCCTGCATTATGATAAGTTCCCCGCTGCCTACTCTTGGGTCGTAGGATGAGATGTTCTCTATCAGGTCGCGCAGAGACCGCTCCCTAAGCAGGTTAGACTCAAGGAAGGCCTGTTCGCGAAGCATTATCTCCGCCTGTTTCTGCACGAGCAGGCCATAGCGCTCTACCTCCTCAGGGAGGCCGGCGATCGACACCGATCCCAGTACTCTGTCAAAGAACTGAATGGGCAGGGTGTAGCCCGGAAGGACATTGCCGTAATTTTCGGCATCCGAGGTGGAGGTCGTCATAGGCCTGTTCTCCTGCATGACCTGAAGAGAAGGCGGATGGTATTCTCCGATCCTTTTCTCATCGTTGCATCCAATTATCATCCCCTTTTCGTCTGTTACCAGTACTCCGTACCCTATGACTTCGCTGGTGCTTTTAGCAATATTCTGGGCCATTTTTTTAAACATCTTCCACACCCCATTTTTTATTCATGAGCATAGTTTTTAAGTGTTTTTTAAAAATATATATATTCTGAAGCATAATGCTTTTTGGTCCAAAATGCAATTAGAATTCAATAAGGCGACATGGAAATCAGAATGACAAAGGAGGAATTTTTAAATGCGGCTGGAACTGCACAAGATACACATTACCGGCCTTGCTTTCGCCGAAAAGACATACACTTCCGGCGGTACCCTTTTCATCAGCAAAGAAGAGGCCGGGGCATTGATAGCGGAAGACAGGCGTTTTGCGAAAGTTGAACTGGATCTGGCCTCTCCCGGAGAGAGCACAAGGATAATTCCGGTCAAGGATGTTGTAGAACCAAGGGTGAAACTTGGCAGCAGCGGGTATTTCCCGGGATTCTTCGCACCCATGGAAAAAGCCGGATCGGGTGCGACTCTTGTTCTTGACGGTGCGGCTGTGGTGACCTGCGGGCCGATCGTGGCCTTCCAGGAGGGTTTTATTGACATGAGCGGCCCGGGAGCGCCATACACACCTTTCTCAAAGACCTATAACGTGGTGCTCTACGTTGAACCCGCTGAAGGACTCGAAAAGCACCACTATGAAGCGGCACTCCGCGAAGCCGGACTGAAGCTGGGGGTATATCTCGCCCGCTGCTGTTCCGAAAATGAATGGAAGGCCGACGAGGTACAGGTATTCGAAAAGGACAATACTTTTGAAGAGACGGCGAAGTTTCCTGATCTGCCTAAGATCGTATATGTGTGCATGAATATAACTCAGGGCCTCCTTCATGACACATACCTCTATGCAAGCGATCTCAGACCTGCACTTCCCACCCTTCTACACCCCAACGAAGTGCTGGACGGGGCGATGGTCTCAGGAAACTGCGTCTCGGCATGCGATAAGAACACGACATGGCATCACCTCCACAATCCGATAGTCCAGGCCCTCTATGCAAGGCACGGCAAGGAGATCAACTTCCTGGGCATGATCCCAACACAGGAGAGCACCGTTCTCGACGGAAAACTCAGGGCAGTCAGCATGAACCTCTCCATAGCGCAGCAGCTCGGAGCTGACGGCGCGGTAATATCCGAAGAGGGCTACGGAAATCCCGACACTGACCTTTGCCTCAATGCAAAATACTTTGAGAAGGCGGGGATCAAAACGGTGCTGGTATCCGATGAGTCAGCGGGAACTGACGGGGCGAGCCAGAGCCTGGCGGATGCCACCCCCGAACTTGACGCGTTCATATCGACAGGGAATGTAAACGAGATGATCGAGGTCCCGGCGATGAAAAAAGTCATCGGATGCAAAGAAGCTATCTCACTCCTTTCAGGCGGAGCCGAAGAGAGTCTGAGGCCCGACGGGTCAATGTACGTCGAACTTCAGTCCGTTATTGCCTCGACCGCTGAGATCGGCTTCAACAAACTTGGCTGCGAATGGGTCTAAAGGAGGCGGCTGACATGACATACAGGATAGTTCACTATATTAACCAGTTTTACGCGGGCATAGGCGGCGAGGAAATGGCTGACCACAAGCCTGAACTCAGGGAGGGCTTTGTCGGCCCCGGCATGCAGATCGAAAAGCTCTTCAACGGGGAGGGCAAGGTCGTCGGAACTGTGATATGCGGAGACGGGTATTACGGAGAGAACACCGAGGAAGCAAGAAAAGCATGCCTTGAAATGATAAAGGGGCTAAAGCCCGACATCCTCTTTGCGGGACCGGCTTTCAACGCAGGAAGATACGGATTCGCGTGCGGGGACATAGCGGCGGCTGCAGGGGAAGAACTCGGGATACCGACAGTTACCGCAATGTACCCGGAGAACCCCGGAGTCGAGCTCTATTCCAAAAAAACATATATCGCAATAACATCAGACAGCGCAAGGGGAATGGCTAAGGCGATACCTGCAATGGTAAGCATCGGAACCAAGCTTCTGAAGGGCGAAAAGATGGGGCCCGCAAGGCTGGAAGGTTATATCCACCGCGGCATAAGAAAATCTTTCTTCCATGAGAAGAGCGGTGCCGAAAGAGCTGTTGATATGCTGCTCGCAAAACTTAAGGGAGAAGGATTCCGCACAGAGTACGAGATGCCCGTCTTCAACAAGATCCCCCCTGCGGCCCCTGTCAAAGACCTCCGGAAGGCCACGATAGCCCTCGTATCGTCCGGCGGCATAGTGCCTAAGGGAAACCCCGACCACATTAGGGTCTCATCAGCTGAAAACTTCGGAGCTTACGACATATCAGAACTCAAAAACATGACTCCGGAGAACTACGAGTCCATCCATGGCGGTTATGACCGCGAATGGGCAAATGTCGACCCCGACGTGGTGCTTCCTCTCGACGTTATGCGCGAACTTGAGGAGGAGGGGGTCTTCGGAAAGATCCATCCAATTTTCTACACGACCACGGGAACCGGAACAGCCGTCGCAAATGCCGAAAAGTTTGGCAGGGAGATCGGTGAGGAACTCAAAAAGGCGGGCGTCGACGCAGCGATCCTGACATCCACCTGAGGAACCTGCACTCGATGCGGCGCATCGATGACCCGCGAGATAGAAAGAGTGGCAGGCATTCCGGTCGTACAGATCGCAACGATAGTACCCATAATGCTTACGGTAGGAACGAACAGGATCGTACCGGGAGTTGCGATACCGCATCCGACCGGGAATCCGGCTCTTGGTCCCGAGGGAGACAGGGCTGTAAGGAGAGAACTTCTGCTCCGTTCCTTCAAAGCTATTACAACACAGATAACTGAGCAGACAATATTTGAAAAATGATCCTTTACGGCAGGCATGGGGATCTTTAAGGCTCCCCGTCCTGCCCTTTGGAACTGTTGGGGAGAGAGCAAATGGCTGAAAAGATACTTCAGATAGTTACCAACAACCCCGAGATCTACTGGAGTCCGGAGATGCCTTACGGCGTCATCTCAACGGAAGGAGATCCTATCGACGTGCTGGACAGGACCCAAGAACTCCTGCAGCATGGGTGGCGCCTCCTTTCCGCGCCCCTTCCTCCGAACGTCCCAATAATGCGCGGACCTTACAGGTCCCTGGTGATAGAGGAATCAGAGAGACAGTACGACAAGGACGGGATAATCGCGGTAGAGAAAGCAAGAGAGAGATATCTGATAGAGAGGGAGAGAAACTGCTCGGAACCGCAGGAGGATTTCGCGCTTATCGACCGGCAGATGCTACAGAGGGCACTCAGGGATATTTCCATTCTGGACAGCATTTCTTCGTAGTTTTGGACCCCGGGGCTTATATTTAATCAGGACTAGTGATACCATAAGCAGGAGATGTCTATTGGGTATCTAGTATTTCAGGAGGCGAAACCAAATGATCGAACTGACCAAGGAAAATTGTGACGCTGAGGTACGCGAGGAGAAGGCACTTCCTGTCGTGGTGGATTTTTGGGGACCCCAGTGCGTTCCATGCATGGGCCTTATGCCCCACTACACAGAGATGGCAAAGGAATTTGAGGGCAAGGCCAAATTTACAAAGGTAGACTGTTCTGTCAACAAGAGGGTCGCAATGGGATTCCGCGTAATGGGGCTTCCGACATTCCTCTTCTGGAAAGACGGAGTGGAGGTAAAACGCCTTTCCAAGGAAGAATGCACCCCTGAAGCGATCAGGGCGGAGATAGTGAAACTTATCGGATAGGCGTCAACGTCCTTCAAGGACGCGCAAAATACAAACCTAAGGAGGTGTTCAGCCATGGGCAAACTGGCAGGTAAGAAACTTCTCCTCCTGGGAGAAAGGGACGGCGTCCCTGGACCGGCCATGGAGGCATGTCTGAAAGAGAGCGGGGCTGAGATAGTATTTTCTGCCACTGAATGCTTTGTCTGAACCGCGGCAGGGGCAATGGACCTGCAGAACCAGCAGCGCATCGTCGATGCGGCTGAGAAGTACGGAGCCGGGAACTGTGTAGTGATACTTGGTTCTTCTGACGCGGAAGGCGCAGAGATCTACGCCGAGACCGTAACAAACGGCGATCCTACTTTTGCAGGGCCACTTGCGGGAGTCTCGTTGGGACTCGCGGTATACCACGTTTTTGATGAAGAGATCCGTTCGGAATGCAATGAAGCGCAGTGGGAAGAGCAGATCTCCATGATGGAGATGGTCCTTGAACCGGATGCTCTTGCAGCGGCAGTAAAAGGCATGAGGGACGAATTCAGCAAATTCAAGCTTTAAGTGCGTACAACAGCATACAAATGCGATGAACGGAGCGGAGCCCTGGTATTACCGGGCTTCGCTCCGTTCATCGCATTCCGGCAAGTGCTCAGACTTTCAGCAGACTCAGTTTTTTCTTGTTTTCGCTGTTCTGGAGGAGGCCCAACGCAACATTGAGAACATGGGCATTGTCGACCCAGAGGAACGAACAGCCTGCAAGTATCCTGCCCGGTTCTTCCTTCCTGGCAAAACAAAGGCTGCCGTTGACTATACCCCACATAAGTTCGCTCCATGGATAATATGACTCTTTTACGGAGGAGAAAGCTGATTTTGTTGAAACTGTGATGCCCTCGTCCTCCACCGATATATCACCGAACTGATACTTTTTGCCTTCGGCAAGACCGTCCATCATCTCTGAGAGAAGGCGTCTCCCCGCTGCCTTCCAGTATTTGTCAGTGAGGTGTTCATAAAAATCTTTTTGTTTGGTCTTTATCGTGTACTCTTTTTCTGAAGTGCCGAAGACTGCCGCATAGACCCTCTTGGGGAAAACTCCACCCCTTCTGAGGTCTACTCCCCATCTCAGCCTGGTGATATCTTTCATTGGGATCAGTTCTCCGCACCAGTAAAATCCCTTCGGCGTTATCTCAAGAGTTTTTTTAAAGGGCCAGATGCCGAAGGAGCATCTGAAATCGATCTCGTAATGCCATGATTTTTTCTTTTCCAAAAGAGCACATCCTATCCTGTCATCACAGTAGAGTTATAAAGTCAGATGGCAAGGCGTTCAGTTTATCCTGTCCCGTACAGACACACATCCTGCCCCTGACACTACGATATATAAAGTTTTGGCTTTGCCGGGAGGCACTGGTTTTACGTCAAGAGTAACTGCCGGTGTCATGGAGCTCCATTCCCCGTCGAAAATCCGTGATTTTGAAAGATTTCCGCTCTGAGGAAATATTCTCGCCTTTGAAGACTCATAGACCTCTGCCGACCCATGCCTCGGACCTCCCTGCCATGTCAGCTTGAAAGAAGCATTCCTTGTGCTTTGCTGTGACATGGAAAGTTTGAATCCGCACTCTTCCATTTGTGCCCTTGACATCATCTCCGTCAGCCAGACAGCAAATTTATCGGCCTCTTCCCGTACGACCCTGTCGCCGTCTTCCCCGTCTGCAAAGACCAGGCAGGAAGCGCCGGCGATCACTCCCATGATCAGCATGACGACAAGCAGCTCTATGAGCGAAAAACCCTTTTTATTTTCTATTTTTACCTACTCTCCCGGCGTCTTTGCCTCTTCACGGGACATTATCCAGTTATAAAACGGATGTTCCTTTTTATACAGACGGCCTTTACAGTCAGTACATCCGTGTTTTGTCCAGCCTTCTGCTGTCAGTTTGTAGTCAGATGCTCTCAGCAGCCTGTATTCAAATGTCACGCTGTAGATCCTGACATCCGTTATCCTGCACCAAAGCTGTATCTGGTCGTCATATCTGGCAGGGTGCTTGTAGCGGCAGTGGCTTTCGACTACCGGAAGGATCAGTCCGTCTTCTTCCCACTTTGAGTACGGAATCCCCATAAGGCGGCAGAATTCAGTCCTTGCAACCTCAAACCAATCAAGATAATTAGCGTAGTAAACGACCCCCATCTGGTCGGTCTCACTATATCTGACCCTTATCGTAGAAGCAAGCGTGTAGTCTTTCTCTGTCATTCAGTGTGCCTCCCGGGCTGTTTGATCTGCCGAAAAGGGAAAACTGACGCTATCCCCCCGGACATTATAATGTATAAACTTAACGGACTGAAAATCTTATGTTAACAGGTCCTCTTTCCTCTGCCTGATCCATTCAATATTCTGCTTTTTCCTCGGAGGGAACTGTCTGACGGGCTTTATCAACGGATATCCGATCATCTGTGCCCCGCAGACATGTTCATCCTCGCCTATGCCAAGATATTCCCTCAGGCCTTTGAAGTTTCTGACAGCGGCGGTAAGGAAGCCTCCCCAGCAGGCTCCCACCCCCATGGCATGTGCTGCAAGCTCAAGGTATGTAAGCGCGATGGATGCATCCTCCGGCCACATGTGATCTTTTGGCACCACGGCGATCACGGCATGAGGCGCTCCCCTCAGCAGGCCATCTTCCCCGGCTTTCGCCTTTGCTATCATCGCAGCGCCTATGATGGCGATCTGTGATGTCGGATCCTTGAATATCTCTTCCCTCATCCAGCAGAGGATAAGGTTGGTGATCTCCACTGTCTTTTCAGGATCCGATGAAACTATCCATCTTACCGGTTGCCTGTTGGATGCGGTGGGGGCGTTCTTTACGGCCTCGAATATCCTGTCAAAAACATCCTGAGGCAAAGGCTCGCTTTTGAACCGTCTTATGCTTCTCCTGGTCTTTAAAAAGTTCAGCGCCTCTGACGCTGAGGGCATACCGAGATCCGCGGATGCGACCATCTCATCATTTTTCAGAAAGGAAAGACAATTGGCGCTTTCGGGACAGAAGAGTGCGCAATGGCCGCATTCGATGCAGCGCCCTGCCAGCCTTACATCCATCTCAGGCAGACCCGTATCCCCAACCTTAACTATTCCTGCAGGACAGACCTTTACGCATGTCCCGCATTTTGTGCATTTTGAAGGATCAACTGTCATTGACGGCAATGATACTACTTCCCTTCTTTTGATAGTCTCAGATACAGTGACTATTATACCAACCTCGGGAGAAATGTTGGAAAAGGTCACAGAAACGACTATCCGGATCAGTGTGATCAGGCTGATTTTTCTGATGTAAGGATAAAATCAGCATGAATACTAAATCAATTATTGTAATATCACTCTATAATGCCAGGTCAGAGACAACAAAACGGAATGGAGACAGAATGATGAAAAAACTGTTCCTTATCCTTTCAATACTTTTAACGATCACACCGACGCCGCTTTCGGCGAATGATTCCATACCGGCATATCACTGGACATACCACTCCCTTGAGATACTTTCGGACCGGTCCCTGATAAATGAAAGGGTCGATCCCGGCGAAAGCTCCTACACAAAAGAGCAGACAGCGGAGATGATCGTCTATGCCTTTCAGAAGATCTCTGCCGAACCGTCATTAATGAGTGAAGATATCCTTTGCGCTATGCGCCAGCTGATCAACGGTTACAGGAACGAACTCGGGGCAAAGGGCCGCGATTTCGAAAAGATGAGGACAAAACTGGAAGACCTGGCCCTTGCGGCAGGGCTCTCGGCAGTGGAGACCGGAGGACCGGGATCGAAGGAAAGACCCCTTAACTTCCAGGCAGCAAAAGCAGTCAGTAAATTCACATTCGACATTTACAGGTACATGGCGGCAAAGTCCGGGGACAGCCTCTTCATCTCCCCCTACAGCATATCATCCGCCCTGTCAATGACATACGCAGGGGCGGCAGGCGAGACTGCCGGAGAAATGAGGAGTGTGCTCCACTTTGATCCCGATATGCACAGAAGCATGGCAGCACTGATAAACGACATCAACTCAGTACCCGAAGGAACAGCGGCTGTAAAGACGGCAAACGCACTATGGCCGGCGAAAGGCGAAAAGCTGCTTCCTAAATACAAAGATATGATGAGCCGTTTTTACGGAGCCCTGCTGACAGCGCTTGATTACAGAGACAAAACGGAAGAAGCCCGGACAACGATAAACAAATGGGTGGAAAAAGAGACAGAACATAAAATAAAAAACCTGATCGGTGACGGCATATTGAATAAAGACACTTTATTGGTACTTACCAATGCCGTCTGGTTCAGATCAGATTGGGCGACAAAGTTCGAACCGGGAAATTCCCGTGCAATGCCTTTTTACGCCGCTGCCTCGGAGCAGATCCCGACAGTTATGATGACAAAGACTGAGAGCGGGATCAGATATCTCAAAGAGGACGGCATCGAGATCGCGGAGATCCCTTACAAGGACAACAGATTTTCAATGCTTGTACTCCTGCCGCAAAAGGGAACAGATCTCCGGAAGATAGACAGAAAGCTTGACTACACAAAATTTACTGAGTGGGCGACCCTCATGTCGCCTCATAAAGTTAAGCTTACCATTCCCAAATTTAAAACGGAGCAAAGCTTTGAGCTAAGCGAGGCTCTGAAGGGAATGGGCATTACTGAGGCTTTTGACCCCGGCAGGGCTGATTTTTCAGGTATGAACGGGAAGAGAAATATGTACATTGGCGCGGCCCTCCACAAGACTTTCATTGAAGTGGGGGAAGAAGGAACGGAAGCAGCGGCGGCAACGGCTGTCATAATGACAAAGACCTCGATGAATCCGGACACCGGAGATATCATAGAATTCAAGGCAGACAGGCCTTTCATCTACATAATAAGGGACAATGGCACCGGGGCCATACTCTTTATCGGCCGTTACGCAAAACCGTAATTCCCAAATTCTGATATCGGCTGCAAATAACTTCTTGCGCTGATATCAATATATCAAAACCCTCGCACATATGATACAAATAGCATTGTTGATACTATTTTATATTTTCTCCTATTCAAGCATTTCGCAGTTTTCAGAGATATCTTCGTCTCCCTCCTCAAGGGCGACACCTTCCACGGTCCTAAGAGTCCTCTTGATGGCCCTGGTCCTTACCTCCGCATTCTCAAGTTCTTTTCCTGCCTGTTCGATCTTCTGCCTTGTCTTCTCAAGTACGTTCCCGAACTTGTCGAACTCTGTCTTGACCTTTCCCAGGAGTATCCAGACCTCACTTGAGCGCTTTTCTATCGCAAGGGTGCGGAAACCCATCTGCAGGCTGTTCAGGAGGGCTGTCACTGTTGTCGGACCCGCCGGAACGACCCTGTATTCACGGGAAAGTGTGTCGCACAGCCCGTCTATCCGGAGTATCTCTGCATATAGACCTTCGACCGGAAGATAAAGAATACCGAAATCCGTTGTGTATGGAGGCTCGAGATACTTGTCCCTTATTGTCTTTGCCTCTTCTATTACACGGCTCTTAAGGGCTTTCTGGGCATCCGCCAGTGCCTGAACATCTCCATTTTCTGAAGCTGTCACCAGCCTTTGATAGTCTTCAAGAGGGAACTTCGAGTCAATAGGAAGCCACACAGGCGAAGCTGAGTCATTGGCTCCCGGGAGGGAGATCGCAAACTCAACCCTTTCGCCGCAGTTGGGCCTGGTTGCGACGTTCTCTGCATACTGGTCCTTTGTAAGTATCTGTTCAAGCAGTGCGCGAAGCTGAGTCTCTCCCCAGGTGCCCCTGACCTTTACGTTGGAAAGGACTTTTTTAAGGTCTCCAACGTCAGCTGTGAGAGCCTTCATCTCCCCAAGTCCCTTATGCACCAGCTCCAGCCTTTCCGAAACGGTCGAAAATGCTTCTCCGAGCCTCTTTTCAAGAGTAGAGTGAAGCTGCTCGTCAACTGTAGCGCGCATCTTTTCAAGTTTTTCCTCGTTATTTTTATGTATCTCCTGGAGTTTAGACTCGACTGTGCCTCTAATGGCCTCAAGCTTTTCCTCGTTCAGACGGCTGATGTTGGTAAGCTGCTGTGAAAAAGCTTCAAGGCTTTCCCTTTGCAGGTCTCCTATCTCTTTTATCCTCTTTGACTGAGCTTCGCCAAAAGATGTAAGGCCCTTTGACTGCTCCTCGCGTCCCGCCCTGGCTTCATCCCTTTGCTCTTTTCTCATAGAAACAAATTCAGAGTTGATGTCGCGTTCGGTATCCTCAAGCTTTCCTTCGATATTCTGCAGCCTGACCAGAAGTTCCCTTGAGACCTGCTCCATAGCAGCGCTGTTCTCTTTCAATCTCGCCACCGATGCTATGATATACGCAGCCACAAGAAGAGCCGCCAATGCTATACCTAAAAACAAATGCATTACTCAGACACCTCTCCTTCCTTTCAAACCACTATTATAAGCTAAAAAAGCAGAGGCAAAGCATCTTAGCGAAAAAGAAAACAAAACTCCCGGACCAGAAGGTCCGGGAGTCAGTTTCACACAGTGTTCCTTTTATCTGTAAAATTGGTTACTTCTTCTTGTAGAAAATCACAGGAAGGCCGAGAAGAGCCAGCATAAGCGGGAGGCCCGTGCTGCATCCGCCTGATGATCCTGAGGGCGGAGTAGGTGTTTCTTCATTGCCCAAACTCACAGGATCTCTAAGTTCGTCATTCTTCCTGCCGTCGAAAATAAATAATACTCCCTGTGCATCTTCTTCCGAGTCTTCGTAAATTACAATATTTTTGTCTATTACAAAAGGTTCTCCATCTCCAGGTGCTTCGTCCATAAGTATATACCTTATACCCACAGTCAGTTTTTGGTTTTCTTTGTCTACCGCAAACTCAATGAACCCCGGCAACGCATCTGTGTATTTTGATTTTACAAATTCAACTATGTCCCTCGGATCTATCTCGGGGTCAGCGCCGTCAAAAATTTTAAAATACGTAAACTTATCGAAAAATGTGATCTGTGCATTGACCGGATCAGCTGCAAAGAGCGCATCTGCCTCAGCCTGTGAGACTCCCTGTTCTACAAGGAAAGCTTTAGTAAGTGTCATTTCAAGTGTAGTTACTACTGCTCCGGTCTTCCCATCGGCTACCGCTCCATCATTCAGTCCCAAATAAAAACCAGCGGCTCCCAGGAAGGTTTCAAAAGTAATTGCTTCTTCTGCCTCTTCTTCTGCCCATTTTGCGCCTGATTTCTCAGAATCAATGTCTAGCTGGTTGACAAACTGCAACTCCTTGCCGACAGCCGCATCCAAGCTTGTTATATATCCGGTGATCTCACCAAATTCAACGTTCACTTCTATTCCAGCAGGTATATCTGCTGATGCAAGTTCATTTGATACAGCCGCATTGATCAGTGCCAAATTATCCTCATCATAAGTCGGTCCTGCTACAGCAAAAGAAGGGGTGGCAAAAACAAATAGCAAAAAAACTACTGTGATAAAAAGCTGCAGTCTTCTCATAAGAATCTCCCCTTTTCATTCAATAATTATTTACATACTGCCTTGTCGCGATTTTAGCATGATAATACATTTTTGTAACTACAGATTTCATTTTACAACCATGCATTTTGAAACTATTTCTTTGATAATTTTTCCATACTTAGATTTATTAATGTAAATATACAAATTTAACAATGATATCCTAAGTTAAACACCATAGCTATCTTTGCTCAGTTCCAGGGGTTACAATATTGCTCAAGAGGTGATGGACATGCTAAAAAGAGCTGACGTAAACATTCCCCGGCTTATTTCTTCATACTATACCGAGCATCCTGACACAAATGAACGATCTCATCGGGTATCATTTGGAACATCGGGACACCGAGGATCCTCTGTCAAAGGGAGTTTCAACGAAGACCACATAATGGCAATTTCACAGGCTATCTCAGAGTACAGGTATGCGCAAGGAATAAAAGGACCGCTGTTTATTGGAATGGATACGCACGCCCTTTCAGAACCTGCCCTAAGGACAAGCGTGGAAGTATTCGCAGCAAACGGTGTCCTTGTGAGGATCCAGAGCGGCTTTGGCTACACGCCTACGCCCGTGATCTCCCATGCGATACTCTCCTGGAACAGAGGTTTCGGGGCTCCGGTCGCTGACGGCGTAGTCATAACGCCGTCGCATAATCCCCCTGAAGATGGAGGCTTTAAATACAACCCTCCGTCCGGAGGCCCTGCAAACACTGACATTACGTCTTTGATCGAAAAAAGGGCGAACGAGATACTTGCCGACGGACTTAAAGATGTGAAACGTATAGATTTCAAAAATGCGCTTTCCTCTGACAATGTTCGCTTGATCGACTACATCATTCCCTACGTCAAGGCACTTGAGCAGATCATTGACATCGAGGCTATACGCAGCTCCGGGCTGAAAATGGCAGCTGATCCGATGGGAGGCTCCGGAGTACACTTCTGGGAGCCGATAGCTGATATTTGGGGCTTGGATATCGATGTGATCAACAAGGATGTGGATCCTACGTTTTCGTTTATGCCGCTTGATCACGATGGCAAAGTCCGCATGGACTGCTCCTCCCCCTATGCGATGGCAAACCTGGTAGCACTTAAAGAGAGATATGACATAGCATTTGGTAATGACCCGGATTATGACCGTCATGGGATAGTTACAAAAGAGGGTCTTATGCCCCCAAACTCATATCTGGCAGCCGCAATAGAGTACCTTTTTACTCACCGCCCGGGCTGGAGCGACAACTGTATGGCAGGCAAGACGCTTGTCTCAAGCTCAATGATCGATAAGGCTGTGGATTCGATCAGCAGGAAAATCTATGAAGTTCCTGTGGGCTTCAAATGGTTCGTCGACGGCCTGATGTCGGGCATGCTTGGCTTTGGCGGAGAAGAGAGCGCCGGCGCGACATTCCTGAAGAAAAACGGAACAGTCTGGACTACGGACAAGGACGGTTTCGTAATGGATCTCCTTGCTGCTGAAATGACCGCAGTAACAGGAAAAAACCCGGCCGAACATTACAGAAGGTTGACTGAAAAATTCGGACATTCCTACTATTCCCGTAAAGATGCACCTGCTTCACATGAAGAAAAAAGCAAACTGAAAAAACTCTCGCCTGAAAATGTGGCAGTGAACACACTTGCCGGTGAAGAAATAATCGCAAAGATGACAACTGCTCCGGGAAACGGAGCCCCGATCGACGGACTTAAGGTCACGACTGAAAACGGATGGTTCGCAGCCAGGCCTTCGGGGACCGAAGATATCTACAAGATCTACGCGGAAAGCCTGATAAGCAGTAAACACCTTGACGCTATAAACGATGAGGCAAAAGAGATAGTATCAAAAGCCATTTCAAAATAATTGATCTCAAAGAAAGATCAACACAACATTTTATTTTTCATACATGAGTTGAACACCCCGGATATTTTAGGACCCGGCTTGGCTTTTGACAGCCTGACCGGGTCCCTTTTTTTAAATTATGCAGAAGGTTTTATGCCTTCTGTTTGCTTACTGGCCAAGAATCGCCTTGAGGTCCCCTTCGGCTGTTCCGATCGGCTTGATTCCGAAATTCTGTACAAGAACGTCAAGGACTGCCGGGCCGACAAATGCTGGAAGCGTGGGACCGAGCCTTATGTTCTTTATTCCAAGGTGAAGCAGCGTGAGAAGGATACATACCGCCTTCTGCTCGTACCATGAAAGGATCAGCGAGAGAGGGAGCCCGTTTACATCTGTCTTGAAAACGTCCGCAAGAGCTACAGCGATCTTTATCGCAGAATAGGCATCATTGCACTGTCCGCAGTCAAGAAGGCGTGGTATGCCTTCGATATCTCCGAATTCAAGCTTGTTGAAGCGGAATTTGCCGCATGCAAGAGTGAGGATGACAGTATCCTTAGGTGCCTTCTCGGCAAACTCAGTGTAATAGTTGCGTCCTGACTTTGCACCATCGCATCCTCCGACAAGGAAGAAGTGGCGGATCTTTCCTGCATTGACAAGTTCCACAACTTTGCCTGCGGCACCAAGGACTGAATTGCGGGCAAACCCTATCATGATCCTCTTCTCAGGGGCATCTTCCGTGAATCCGGGAGCCTCAAGCGCTGCCTTTATCACAGGAGCGAAATCCCTGTTCTCAACGTGTACTGCTCCGGGCCACTGGACAAGTCCACATGTGAAGATCCTTGCCATGTAACTCTCCCTGGGCTTCTGGATGCAGTTGGTCGTCATAAGGATCGCACCGGGGAATTCGTCGAATTCCTTCTGCTGATCCTGCCATGCTCCGCCGTAGTTGCCAACGAGATGGGGGTATTTCTTAAGTTCAGGATAAGCATTGCAGGGAAGCATCTCACCGTGCGTATAGACGTTGATACCCTTGCCCTCTGTCTGCTTCAGCAACTCTTCAAGATCGCCAAGGTCGTGTCCTGAGACAAGGATAGCTTTGCCCTTCACGGGGGTCACTCTGACCATAGTAGGTTCGGGATGTCCGTATGTTCCGGTATTGGCTGCATCAAGCATTTCCATCACTCTGAGATTGACTTCGCCAATTTTGAGGTTGAGCGCAAGCATTGAATCAACTGTAATATCCTCGTTTAGGAGTTCTGACATTGCTTCCAGGAAGAACTTGTTGACTTCCCTGTCCTTCTGGCCAAGGATCCATGCGTGGTCGGCATAAGCGGCGACGCCCTTAAGTCCATATACTGCAAGCCATTTGAGGCCGCCAAGGTCTGCGCCGTACTTGTCGATGTCGGCCTGGGGTGAGTACTCTTGTCCCTCTTCGACCAATTCGTCGGTCGTAGGCTCTTCTGAAGCTCCGCATCCGCAGCAGCATGAGCATCCGCCGGCAAACTCGTCTGTTGCCTTTCTTGTATTTCTGACCATCTCTGCAAGAGTTTCGGGATCGAAGTTTACATTTGTTACTGTCGTAAATAAGTTTTCGATGACCATCTTGGACACTTCGTCGGAACTGTCTCCTGATTCAAGTGCTGCTTTTGAAAGAACCATCGTCTCATAAAGAAGAAGGTCCTGAAGTGCCGCTGTCTGCGGATCTTTGCCGCATACTCCCATTGCTGTGCATCCTGTACCCTTTGCTGCCTGTTCACACTGATAACAAAACATCGAAGTCACTCTCCTTAATTATTCTGCCGATATCCCGGCGATGTAAAATAAATTCCCTAGTTCGGGAATATCTGCCTTACCTCAAGAAACTTGCCTGTCATCGAAAGTTTGATAAGTTTCAAAGTCACAGCTTGGCCTGATTTCTTTACCGCGGTGTCAACAAGTTTGACAAGTCCGCCGCAGCAGGGAACTTCCATGTATGCCACGTCGATCTCTTCAATCCCGTTCAGCTTTATGATCTGTGCAAGTTTTTCAATATATGGCTCTACCTCGTCCAGTTTCGGGCATCCTACGAGGCACACCTTGCCCGGAAGAAGGTCCTTGTGGAAGTTGGGGCATGCAAATGCTGTACAATCTGCTGCCAAAAGAAGTTTTGCCCCTTCAAGGTATGGTGCCTGAACAGGCACCAGGGAGAGCTGTACAGGCCAGTTACGGAGTTCAGACTCCTGCCTGCATGAAGTTTTTTCTTCTTTCTGTACAGGCTTGTCTGACTTCAGTTCTTTAGCCATGCTTCCGGGACACCCGCAGGGAAGGGTCCCGCTGCAGGGTTCTTTCTTTCTGGCTGCCATCCTCGCCTTAACAGCTGCTTCGTCGTAGGCAGCAGCTTCTCTCATTTCAAAGGAGATTGCGCCCTGAGGACACTCCCCGATACAGTCTCCAAGGCCGTCACAGTAGCTGTCGCTTATTAATTTTGCCTTGCCGTTCTCTATAACTATCGCACCTTCGTGGCAAGCATCTGCACAAAGTCCGCATCCGTCACATTTTTCCTCGTCGATCTTGATTATCTTTCTCATTTTTTTTCCTCCTCAGAATTAATTTCTATTTTTAAAATTCATCCAATGTTTTAGATCTAAGCCACTCTTTTGCTTCTTTGGTCATCTTTACGAGGAAATCCCCGAATATGCATCCCTCACGAGAGCACTTGCTTTTTCCAAAAACGCATTTCGAATTTTCCAATGGACCTTCTATTGCTTCGACGATGTCCAAAAAGCTTATCTCTTTTGGCTTTTTGGCAAGGACCGCACCGCCGCCCGGGCCTCTTGTTGTACTGATTAGTCCGGTATGGGCCAGTCTCAAAACAACCTTAGCAAGATGTGCCTCCGAGACGCAGATCGTCTCTGCCATTTCTCTTATAGATATCCTTTCGCCATCTTTCTGTGAGATCAGGACCATTGCATGAAGCCCTATGTATGTTGCCTCGCTGAAACCCGCTACTTTCGCCATGCATTTTCACCAACCTTAATTAAGGTATTCAAATACCTTAATAACTTAATTAAGATATTATCTCTTTTGGTTTTTGCTTCAATCAGTAAAATTACCTATTGAGGAAAATTTTATATTGGACGCGGTCAAGCGGGGCACAGTAACGACCGTGCCCCAAAGGCATGTTTTATTCCGTCAGGGCCCTGATGCAGGCTTCGGCAAGCGCGTCAAGGCTCGATATGTTTTTCTCCGTTGGAAGATCCGACGCATCGTATGCGAGCGGCAGTTCTGTGCACGCGGTGACAATTGGCAGATCTTCGATCTCCCATAGTTTTTTTACGGCCCTTTCTATCGCCCGTGCCGCACTCTCCATCTTTCCTGACTTGACGAAGACTATCGCCTCCTGGATCTCTCTCTGCACATCTTCAGGCGGTATCACAAGGCGGTATCCCCTGTCGGCAGCCGCTTTCTGGTAAAGTCCCGACCTTGCCGTGCCTATCGTCGATATCATCCAGGCGCCCCCTGCTGACCTCTCCATCGAAGCTTCCACTGTGGCCTCGATTATATGAACGATCGGGACTCCTATCCGGTCCCTGAATCTGTCGATAAAGTAATGGGCAGTGTTGCATGGTACCGCAAGCAACCCCGCACCCCATCCGATCAGCTTTTCCAGATCGTTTATTATGTATGGTGAAGGGTCTTCCCCCTTTCCCTCGATCGCGCTTCCCCGGTCGGGTATCTTCGGGTCCGATATCATATATACGACAGGGTGGTCCTGATCTTTTTCGGCAGGATATTTTTCCGCGAGTATCTTCAAAAATTCCGCCGAAGCGGCAGGTCCCATGCCGCCAAGGACCCCCAGTATCTTTTCTGACATTAAGAACACTCCTCAAACGAATTTATTTGATGAATTATAGTCCTCACTATTTTCGATTGCAATTTATTTCGTTGAGTGATAATGTTCCTAAGTCGGAAGTACGATGGGATATATGTTATGAAGGGATTGGTGCTTATGTCTATTTGCTTCTACAGGGGTTCGTTCATGCCATTGGAGGAATGCCGCATCCCTGTTACAGACCTCGCTATTCTTCGCGGGATAGGCGTTTTTGATTCAATAAGGACATACGGGAAAAATATATTCGCTCTCAACGAGCATATCGACCGGCTGAGCGAGAGCGCAAAGAGGTGCGGCATAGAGGCGGAAGCAATAATCAGGGAACTTCCCGATATCATTAAAAGAGGAGTTTGCCGCGATTCACTCCCCGATAAGGACCTGGTAATAAAACCATACATTACCGGAGGAAGGTTTAATGATCACGGCCATTTTCCGGAGCCTGATTTTTTTGTGATTTTTGAAGAAGCCCACGTGATGACCCAGGAAGAACTTAACAGAGGAGTAGCACTGAGGCCGGTCTACTCGCAACGGCCCTTTCCCGAGACAAAGAGCACAAACTACCTGACAGGATATGTCCCGATGATAGGGGCAAAACCAAACGAGTTTGAGGCCCTCTACATAGTCAACGGAGAGATAACGGAAGCCACGGCCAGCAGCTTTTTTCTCTGCAAGGACGGAAAGATAGTTACTGCTCCGGTCGGAAAGGTCCTCAGGGGCATAACGAGGGAAATATTGATCACCCTGCTGAAAGAAAACAACTTCACTGTCGAGGAAAGGTGTCCTCTTGAAAGCGAACTTTCACAGGCGGAAGAAGCATTCATCTCAGGATCTATCAAAGAGGTCCTTCCGGTGATAAGCGTCGGTGACCAGACTATAGGAAACGGGCACCCCGGACCGGTTTCAAAGCATGTACACAAACTTTTCCTCTCAAACCTTAAGAGATGGATGTGATCAAACTTTATAAAACAGAGGGCGAAACCAAGAAGAAGTTTCGCCCTCTGTTTTATTCTTTGTACAACTATTGTTGAATCAGCACTAAAGGTCAATACCTCACAGCTTCAATGCGGCTAGAGCCTCCGTATATTCTTGGTCCATTTTGAAGGTGTCGGCTACTACAGGCAGAGTAAGCCTGTGCCTGTGGATGGACAGCCCCTTGCAGATAGCCCTGTTTTCCTCACAGGCCCTTACGATCCCCTGAGATGCTATCTGCACTCCGTAAGTGACCGTTGCATTTGAAAGGGCTATGGCCGAAGTCCTTGCGTATGCGCCCGGCATGTTAGCAACGCAGTAATGGACTACGCCCTCTTCGATAAATACGGGATCGTCGTGGCTGGTAGGGTGGGAGGTCTCGCCTATCCCGCCCTGGTCGATCGCCACATCAACAAAGACGGATCCCGGCCGCATCGTTTTGAGGTGCTCCCTCTTTACAAGCTTTGGCGCCTTTGCCCCGCCGGGCAGAAGGACAGCTCCGATCACAAGGTCCGATTCTTTTATCGTGTTGGCAATGGTCATCGAGTCACTGTAGACAGAGACGCAGTTAGAAGGCATTACATCTGCCAGGTAGGCGAGCTTTCTGTGGTTGATGTCCGCTATCGTAACTTTGGCTCCAAGCCCGGATGCGACCTTAGCCGCATTTACTCCGACAGTGCCGCCGCCGATAACAAATACATTTGCAGGAGAAACTCCCGGAACTCCCATCGGAAGAAGTCCGCTTCCGCCGTAAGGCCTTCCCATATAATATGCTCCCATTATCACAGACATTCTTCCCGCAACTTCACTCATAGGCTGAAGGAGGGGAAGACCCCATTCTTCTGAGACAAGTTCATAGGCAACGCATGTCGATCCTGACTTAAGACATGCCTTGGTCAGCTCCTCGCACGCAGCAAAATGAAAATAAGTGAAAATGATTTGAGATTCCCTCATAAGGCCATATTCAGGTTTGAGGGGTTCCTTGACTTTGACGATCATATCCGCGGATTCCCAGATATGTTCGGCCAAGTCAAAGATCTTAGCGCCTGCAGAAATATATTCGCTGTCACTGAAGCCTGCCTGAAGTCCCGCACCTTTTTCGACAAAGACCTCATGGCCGGCGCCCACATAGGTTGAAGCAGCAGCCGGAGTAAGTCCCACTCTGTATTCGCGGTTCTTGATCTCCTTTGGACATCCGATCTTCATATCAAATATCATCTCCCTGTTAGAATAAGATAATGAAAACCGTTACGAGCAAATCATACCACAATGTTCAGAATATTACATTATGTGCAACTTTAAAATATTTACCTAAGAAAAATAGTAATAATTATAAGTATTATCAGTAAAACTTAGTTCTTTAAGAAATTTTAAAATTTATTTAAATTTTAGTATTTAGATCAGCATAAAAAATTGTTGCAAAACAAAAGCGGCAGGTGCACAATACCATGCACTCTGCCGCCAAACAATTTATTAACTCAATTTAAAATTTAGTCGTCGTAATTGTTTCCGTCGTTGGCACCTTTTCCGGGAGCGTTCCTTGCCGTGAAGTCCGACCTGCATCCAAGGACTTTCCTGTCAGGCGACGCATTCTGGTCCGGACGGCGTGACATCACCTCGGCTACTGCATCCGCGCTTCCCTCGGCACCAAATGCAACTATGAACCTCTCAGCCCAGTACTGCATTTCATCGACGATCCTGTCGATTACCGGCTGCGGCTCTGCAAGTATCCTGTCACAGAAGGGAAGGTTGAGCTTTTTGTAGTCGCCGCTCTTCCTGCTCATGCCCTTGCTGTCGCCAGCCGTGACTATTTCGTTCCAGAGTTCTGCTGAGATGCCTCTGTCGGCCTCTTTCGTGTAGGTACCGCCCTCGGTTATGGCGTTGCCGGTCTCGGGGTCCATTTTGATCCCGAAGTAGACGTTCTGGAAGAGGGTTGCAACATTGCCTTTCCTGATGCCGTACTTTCTGAAGGTGGAGACCTTGTCGAGAGGCGTTCCGGAAATTCCGTGCTGCGCGATCGTAACTCCGTATGGGGCGATCACGTCGGCTATCTCTTTCGTCCTGGTCAGGTCTATACCTTCCATCTGGCCGACGGTCGGGTCGTATGTTCCGTGGAGGCTTCCGTTTGAAATCGCAAGGTAGTCCGGGAATATGCCCCAGGCGTTAAGCCCTCCGATAAAATACTTTGCCTCTTCTACTGTCGAAAGTTCACCGGGACCTTTGATCTCGCCAACTTCTACTTCAAGTCCGAGTTCTGACGGGAGCCATCCGGCGATCGATCTGGTTGCGACAAAGTTGTCATAGTCGTCAAGGTGGGATGCGTCTATCGCAACTGAGGTAAATCCGTTGACAAGGATCTTTGAAAGATGCGCGACTCCCTTGAGAACATCTTCATGCCCCTTGATGGCGTAGTGGTCGACGTGAAGGCCGAATACGGCTCCGTGCCCCATCTCTGACGAGTACTTAAGCGCGTAGTCAGGGATGTTGTCGTAATTCGATCCGCAGTAAGTGGACTCAGACTTGGCAAGTTCGATCAAAACAGCTGCATTTTTCTTCTTTGCAGCCTGCAGAACAGCCTTGATCACAAGTGGGTGCCTGGCGTTTGCCGCCAGCACGATAGAATCGACTTCCTTAGCTGCCGCAACGATATCTCTCCCACTCACAAGACCCATTGCCTCACTGCCAAAGCGAGACTGAACATTAAGGGGCCTTTTCTTCAACAGTTCCTGGTACGACTTGCTATTTACATCCATAGGAATCTCCTCCCGGCCGGAATACTTATATTTTGGTCCTCATCTAATTGTATCCCAACAAAAGATTAATGCAAGTTCGCCAGAAGAGGCAGAACAGTCTGTATATATATTTAGAACTCGTATTCTTCTCCGGGAGCCAGTATCTTTACTGCGGTGAACATCTCGCCCACAAGGCCTGCAAATTCTTCCGGATCAGCTTCGATCCTGGGAAAGGTATTATAGTGCATCGGTATCGCTACCCTCGGCTTTATCATCCTTACCGCTCTTGCCGCATCTTCGACGTCCATCGTGTAGTAACCGCCTATTGGCAAAAGCGCCACGTCGATATTTTCATCCTCAAGCAGCGACATTTCCATTGTCAGGCCGGTATCGCCCGAATGATAAATTTTCTTGCCATCCACCTCTATTACAAAACCGCAGGCAACTCCGCCGTACCTGACTTCTTTACCCTCCACGATGGGACATCCGTGCCATGCCGGGGTCAGTTTTACCTTTCCAAACGGGAAGACGGCCCTTCCCCCGATATGCATGCCCTCGGTCTTTATACCCTTCGAGGAAAGGTACCCTGCCATTTCGTTGCAGGTAAATACGACCGCATCATTTTTTTTCGCGATCTCAATGGTGCTGCCCATGTGGTCGCCATGGCCGTGGGTGAGGAATATCGCGTTGATGCCGCTGAACTCTTCGGGTTTGGCAGCCGCTGAGGGGTTGCCTTCAAGGAAGGGGTCTATCAGGGCCTTCAGACCCTCTCCTTCAATGTAAAAGGAACTGTGTCCCAAAAAACGGACCTTTGCCATATGTCATCCCTCCAGTATTATTATTTTATCTTGTTAAATTATACCTGAACTTTCCCACCTGTTTTTAATATTGAACTTTGATCTTCTTTTTATATCTTTTCTGCATATTCGTGAGCGGTGATCTGAGAGTTTAAAATCTTTAAGGTGCTGGTTTCCCGCTCACGGCCAGAGAGCCAACGAGTTACGAGTTGCGCGAATCAGCTGGCAGTTACACCAAAATAATGCGGGAAAGACGGTGGAGATGATAAATTATACCTTATAAGAACAGGCGCCCTCCCTCAGGCACAAAAAGAAAAGGCCCCCGGGACTATGCGTCCGGGAGCCTAACTGATCTGATAAGTTATCTGACCGCTTAAAGCAACATCGGATCTACGGTTTTTATGGCAAGCTCGTCAAGCTGCTTTTCATCTACAAAGTTGGGAGCATCTGTCATCGGACACTGCGCCTTCTGGTTCTTCGGGAAAGCCATCACGTCCCTTATAGACCTGCACCCGCATATAAGCATCACAAGCCTGTCAAGACCCAGGGCGATGCCTCCGTGTGGAGGTGTTCCGAAGCTGAGGCCTTCGAGAAGGAATCCGAAACGCTCCTTTGCCGCTTCAGGTGTGAAATTAAGAGCCTGGAACGCCTTCGCCTGCATCTCGGGGTCATGTATCCTTATTGAGCCTCCGCCGATCTCGTTCCCGTTGAGGACTACGTCATATGCGCGGGAGCGCACCTTGCCGGGCTCGGCGAGGAGGAATTCTACATCTTCGTTCATGGGAGCAGTAAAGGGATGATGGACTGCCGTATATCTTCCGGTCTCTTCATCCCATTCAAGAAGCGGGAATTCAGTTACCCAGAGGAACCTGAAAGACCCTTCAGCCATTCCTCTCTCCCTGCCAAGCTCAAGACGGATCTGCCCCAGTATTTCACAGGCTTTGCGCCATTTCTCGTCTGCCATTATGAAAAGCGCGTCCCCGTCATCGATCTCCGAAAGCGACCTGAGCATTGATATCCGATCTTCATCAAGGAACTTGACAAGCGGGCCCTTCAGTTCGCCCTCTTTGATCTGGAAGTTCGCCATTCCCTTTGCTCCGAGCGCTTTTGCCCTGTTTTCAAGATCTGATAGCTCCTTGCGTGAGAGCGCAGCCCCTCCGGGAAGTCTCAGTCCTTTTATCGTGCCGCCTTTTTCGACCAGCGCTGAGAATGGATTTTCACCTCCGGCGAAGACTTCGGCAAGATCCGTCATCTGCATCGGGATCCTCATGTCGGGCTTGTCGCTGCCGTAGAGATCCATGGCCTCTTTCCATGTCAGCCTGGGAAAGGGAGTTTCAACTTTCTCGCCGAGTATCTCGAGGAAGAGGCCGGCAAGGTAGTTTTCCGTCATCTTAATGATGTCTTCTTCCGTTATGAAGCTCATCTCAACGTCGATCTGCGTGAATTCGGGCTGTCTGTCGGCCCTCAGGTCCTCATCCCTGAAGCACTTGACTATCTGCATGTACCTGTCGCAGCCGCTTACCATAAGCAGCTGCTTGAAAAGCTGCGGAGACTGCGGCAGAGCGTAAAATTTTCCGGGGTTGACACGGCTGGGCACCAGATAGTCCCTCGCCCCTTCAGGGGTGGACTTTGTAAGCATTGGAGTCTCTATCTCCATGAACCCGTTGTCCCCGAAGTAGTTTCGGGTGTATCTGGTGACCCTGTGCCTGGTCATCAGGTTTTTCTGCATGGTCTCGCGCCTCAGGTCAAGGTAGCGGTATTTGAGCCGGAGGTCTTCGTTCACTGAGTCTGCGTTGTCCATTTCGAACGGTATAAGTTTTGAAGGTGCCAATATTATGAAATCATCCACCAGAAGTTCTACCGAACCTGTCGCCAGCTCAGGGTTTTCTGTGCCTTCGGGGCGTTTTCGGACTGTTCCCTTAACTGCAAGGACATATTCGTTTCTCAGTGAAGATGCCCTCTTGTGGGCCTCCGCGTTGAGTTCCGGGTTAAAGACGACCTGTGTGACTCCGGTCTTGTCCCAAAGTTCTATAAAAATGATACCGCCAAGGTCACGGCGGCAGCGCAGCCATCCGTTAAGGATGACCCCTCTGCCTGAATCTTCCAGCCTCGCCTGCCCGCAGAACATGGTCCTCTGCCAGGATGAGTCATAATATCTTTCCATAAGTTTTCCCTCTTTCAAAAATGGTCTGAAAAATGTCGTGGCGCAAAATAATTTCAGAAGCAGAGACCCCTTCTCGGTAAAAAAGGGGTCCAGTCTCTTTTATTTCATCTGAGCTTATTGATCATCGTCTCAAGGCTGAGTTCTTCCTGAGTTCCCTCTTTGAGATCCTTCAGTGTGATAAGCTTTTTGTCGAGCTCCTCTCGTCCGATGATACAGGCAAACTTGGCAGTGTTGCCGGCAGCTTTCATCTGACTCTTCATGCTTCGTCCCATGTAGTCCATGTCCGCAGAGATGCGGTTTTGCCTGAGCGTGCGGACAAGATTCATGATCTCCATCCTGACCTCGGGTTCGGCAGCAACAACATAGACCTTGTTGGCAGGCTCTTTCCCGAAGCTGCAGCCCTGTGCTTCCATTGTCAGTACGACTCTTTCTATACCGGATGCAAATCCTACTCCCGGAACATGAGGCCCGCCGATCGCCTCTGAGAGATTGTCGTACCTTCCTCCTCCGCATACGGCGTTCTGTGAGCCTAGGTCTCCGGAAAGGATCTCATATGCCGTTTTGGTATAGTAATCGAGCCCTCTTACCAGCCTGTTGTCTATTTTCACAACAGCTCCGATACGGTCAAGGCCGTTCTTCAGCTGTTCAAAATGTTCTTTGCATTCACCGCAAAGGTGCTCCATCACTGCGGGAGCATTCTCAGTTATCTCTTTGCATATCGGGCTTTTGCAGTCCAGGATCCTGAGAGGGTTCCTGTCGTAACGGCTCTTGCATGTGTCGCAAAGATCGTCGAATCTGCCCTTCAGGAACTCCTGGAGCGCTTTCCTGTAAACAGGCCGGCACTTCGGACAGCCGACTGAGTTGAGTACCACCTGAAGGTTGGAAAGGCCAAGGCGGCGATAGAGTTCCATCGAAAAGTCTATCACCTCAAGGTCAACATAGGCATCCTGCGCTCCCAGCGCTTCAATATCAAGCTGCACGAACTGTCTGTAGCGCCCCTTCTGCGGTCTTTCGTAACGGAACATCGGGCCTATCGACCAGAGCTTTGCAGGCTGCGTTCCCTTGTACATTTCATTCTCAAGGTATGAACGTACCATTGATGCCGTGAGCTCGGGCCTGAGCGTTATGCTCCTCCCGCCCTTGTCCTCGAAAGTGTACATCTCTTTTTCAACTACATCCGTCGTCTCCCCTACGCCCCTGCAGAAGAGTTCTGTATGTTCAAATATGGGAAGATGGACTTCCTTGTAACCGTAATCATCCGCCACATCGCGGCAAATGCCTGTCACATATGCCCATTTCCACGATTCATCGCCGAGTATGTCTCTTGTTCCGCGCGGTGCCCTGATAATGTCCACAACAGCCGCCTCCTGATAAAAATTTTTGTTTTTCAAACTGTTCAAACTGTTATGATACTTCATTTTACGCAAACCTTACAAGTAGCAAATTTCTCAATGTTTGTTATAATTGACCTCGCATCTTTTGCTTGGGAGTGTTTTTATGAAGAAGACCCTCATAATTATCACGATGTTTTCATTACTTATAATGTATGCTGGCGAAAGCCTTGCCGCCCCGAAATGGCAGCCGCGGGAAGGGGAAAAATGGATCGGAATAAACAAAGAGCAGCTCCGGCTGACTCTTTATAAAGGACAGGACCCGCTCAAGACGTGGCAGATCGCTATCGGCAAGGGCAGGGGCACGGAGAAAAAATCCCGTTTTGACCTTATAACGCCTACTGGGACATTCACTGTGTACAGGGTGGTCCAGGATGCGACAAAGCTTGTCTACGACCCTGCGTGGTTCAATGAGCCGGGAGAGCCCGAGGCAGGCGTCTATGGATCAAAGCTGATATCTTTCTACAACAACTGGCAGATCGCGATACACGGCACAAACAACCCTTCTTCAATAGGCAAATGGACCACGCACGGCTGCATAAGGCTGAGAAACAGAGATATTGAAGAGCTGACAAAAGATGTGACCCCTAAAATGAAGCTAGTGATACTGGACAGGGACGAGACCAGAAAATTTTATAAGGAAACGATTTAACGGTACCAGGGGCATGCCCCGGGACTGATCCCGGGCAATTTATAAAAGGAGATGAATACGTCTGTGAGCCGCGCATTTGTAAAAGAGGATGACGGTGAGAGGGGAAGCCTCGTATCTGATATCCTTCACAGAGAGGCAAAGATCGAATGGCTGAGGATCCAGGAGAAAAAACTGGACACCCTGCTTAACGACCCGAAATCAAAAAAGATCAAAACCGAAACTTTAGAAAGATGGATAAAGGAAACCAGGGAAGATATCGAAAAGACAAGGAACGAGCTTGGTTACGAAGAATAAAGCAGTTTTTGTAAAAGAGGTCTTGTAAAACAGAAAAGTTTTCAACAAAACTTTCTGATGCAGATCATTGCGTTTATGAACAAAAACATTTAAACTGAGCACATGTTTCCAAATGTCATTACACGGAAGGGACGTGAGACAAAAATTGAAAATAAACACTGGTGTCTGGTGTGTCAGACACATAAATGCTTTCAGCAGACTTCTTATCAAGACCTGTGCAAATAATATGTCCGCACTCAGCAGCGCAGCAGCAATTTCCACTGCCTCCCCCATATATGGAAAACAACTTCGAATATGACCCCTAAAAGAAAGTGTCAACACTATTCTTTAAGGGGGTATGAATTGTGAATATAAACAATAAACCGCTCATTGTAGTAGAAAACCTCTGTAAGGGCTTTGAAGACGGTGAGGTGCTGAAGAATGTCAGCTTCACCATACGCGAGGGCGACCTGGCATCCATCATCGGTCCGTCGGGATGCGGCAAGTCGACATTCCTGCGTTGCCTGAACTGCCTTGAACTGCTTGACTCAGGTTCCATATCCATTGCCGGCGTGACCATCTCGCGCAGCCCGGGGCAGGTCCCCGATGAAAAAATGCTCGACATCGCCCACGAGATACGAAGCGAAGTCGGCATGGTCTTCCAGAGTTACAACCTATTCCCGCACAAGACGATCATTGAAAATATAATGCTCGCTCCAATGGTCGTCAAAAAACAGCCTAAGGATGAAGCCCATGAACTGGCAATAAACCTCCTTGACAAGGTCGGACTCAAGGGTTTCGCTTCAAAATATCCATCTACACTCTCCGGAGGCCAGAGCCAGAGAGCTGCTATTGCCAGGGCGCTTGCGATGAACCCCAGGGTAATGCTCTATGATGAACCTACATCCGCACTGGATCCCGAGCTGGTCGGAGAAGTCCTCCAGGTTATGAAGGACCTCGACTCCGAGGGTATGACTCAGATCATAGTCACACATGAAATGAAGTTTGCACGGGATGCCTCTGACTACATAATATTCATGGACAACGGCGAGATAGTTGAGTACGACGATGGGGATATACTTTTCACTTCCCCTAAGAGCGAACGGACAAAGGCTTTCCTGCGCCACTTCGTAAATACGGGGGTAGCATAAGATGAAAAAACTGATACTGCTGCTTGTGCTCTTTATGCTCATGCTCTCTTCATCGTCCCCTGTATTGGCAGAGGACAAGAAGGAACTGACATGGGGCGGGGATTCCGAGGGCGGCTTTCCCTACATGTTCCCAAACCCCAAAAACACGGATGAACTGATGGGTTTTGAGGTGGACATCGTTGAAGCCCTTGCTGAGCAGATGGGAAGAAAACCGGTCTATGTGAACAACGCCTGGGAAAATCTGATCCCCGGACTTAACAGGAAGCTTTACGACATATCGATAAACGGACTTGAAGTGACGCCTGAGCACAAAGAGGTAGTCAACTTCTCGATCCCCTATTACAAAACTTTCCTTCAGCTTGCAGTTCGCAAGGAAGACAACTCAATAAAGACCCTTGAGGACTGCAGGGGCAAGAAGGTCGGGACTCTCAAGGAAAGCTTCGCTCAGGAACTGCTTGAAGAGGTCGGCGAAATCGACATAAGGACATACAACGTCGAGGCGAACACTTACGAAGATCTCGCCAACGGCAGGCTGGACGCCGCATTTTTCGATCATCCCATAGCTCTCTATTCAGCAGGTTTCAACCCGGAGATAAAGTTTGTAGGACCCGAGGTCGGAGAACTTGAGTATGCCATAGCCGTTCGTATGGAAGACAAGGAACTCCTGACAGAAGTAAACAAGGCCCTTGTCGCGCTGCGCGATTCAGGCAAGCTCCGCGAGATATACGACAGATGGAACTTATGGACGCCCAAAATGGCAGCAGAGTTCAACGATTACAGCCCGTCTAAGATCGAGGCTTCAAGGTACAACGAATGGGCTGAGGCACACAGGCCGCAGCTGACTTTTGCCAAGCGCCTGGAAAGATACAGTGATGCGCTGCCCGCTTTTGGACGTGCCGCGATCGTAACGATGCAGGTCTCCATCACTGCAATGATACTTGCGATCACTCTTGGACTTACTCTGGCGATTACAAGGGTCTTTGCTCCCAAATGGATAGCCTCTGTGGCCACTCTCTACATTGAAGTGGTCAGAGGGACTCCCGTTCTGATCCAGCTGTTCTTCATCTTCTACGGGCTTCCGAGCATCGGGGTAAAGTTCTCGCCCTTCTGGGCCGGAGCGATCGGACTGGGACTGAACTACGCTGCGTATGAAGCCGAGATCTACCGTTCCGGGCTTTTTGCCATACCAAGGACACAGTGGGAATCGGCCCTTGCCCTGGGTATGACGAGATGGCAGGCCATGAGAGAGGTCATCCTTCCGCAGGCGGTAAGGGTGGTCATACCACCCATCACGAACGATTTTATCTCTTTGCTCAAGGACTCCTCTTTGGTATCGATCATAACGATGGTCGACCTGACAAAGGCATACGGACAGATATCGGCCACTTATTATGACTACTTCGGCCCAGGCATAATCGTAGCCGTCATCTATCTCCTGCTGGGACTTCCGTTCGTGCGCTTCGCCCGCTATACGGAAAGAAGGCTGGCCGCGGTGGAAAAGGACGGAAAATACGGCCATAGGGAAAATATTTACCGTTCATCAACACGCTATATATAAACAGACGATGTTACAGCAAGATAACGGGCCGGCAGACACCGCCGGCCCGTTATCTTCTTTTCGTCCTGTTTCCACAACCCCATCTCCGAGAACGCACCTCATCCCTTAAAAGCAGCTTTTCAGCCTCTCTGCAAGCCGGGTATATCTTTTACGCGTCTTGTCGTTTTTTACGGCTATCGCGACAGCTTTTCTCGTGCCAATGACAACGACCAGCTTCTTGCCTCTTGTGATGCCCGTGTAAAGCAGGTTCCTCTGGAGCATCATGTAGTGCTGGGTCATTATAGGGATCACGACGGCCGGGTATTCCGAGCCCTGTGATTTATGGATGGATACGGCATATGCATGGGTCAGTTCGTCCAGCTCCGAAAAATCGTATGATACACGGCCGCTGTCCATTTCGACAATGACCCTGCTCTCTTCCCCGTCTATCCTGACGACCGTGCCGATGTCGCCGTTATATACGTCCTTCTCGTAGTTGTTGCGTATCTGCATTACCTTATCGCCTTCCTGGAGAGTCCTGCCCATCCTCAAAACTTTTGACCCCTGACAGGTATTCAGGGCCTCTCTCAGCTCCAAATTCAGCCTTGCAGTCCCCACGGATCCCCTGTGCATAGGGGTGAGGACCTGTATGTCCCTCACGGGATCGAGCCCGAATTTCTGTGGCATCCTCAGGGTAACCAGCCTTTTTATTATCTCCAGCGCCTTATCCGGGTCGCTTTCCTCAATAAAATAGAAATCGCTCAGGGAGGAAACCTCTCCCCTCTCATCAAGGAAGGGCATTTCACCGCTGTTGATCCTGTGAGCGTTGACGATTATCATGCTCTCCCGGCTTTGTCTGTAGATCTCATTTAAATGGACGACAGGGCAGACTCCCGAATCAATTATGTCCTTCAGGACATTGCCCGGGCCTACTGATGGCAGCTGATCAACGTCCCCGACAAAAATGACGGATGATCCTTTGGGAACAGCTTTAAGAAGATGGTGAAAGAGGACCTGGTCGATCATCGAGGCTTCGTCCACTACAAGAAGGTCGCAGTCCAGCGGATTCGTCTCATTCCTCATGAAGTCTCCGCCGGACATCGTGCTGCCTGTGTATTCAAGCATCCTGTGGATAGTCTTCGCCTCATGGCCAGTAGCCTCGGTCATTCTTTTGGCAGCCCTTCCCGTCGGGGCGGCAAGCATGATTTTAAAACCCCTGGCAGACCTGATCTTCATAATAGCTTTGATCAGAGTCGTTTTCCCTGTGCCCGGGCCGCCGGTTATGACCATGACCTGTGAACTGAGAGCCGTTTTCAGGGCTTCAGTCTGCCGGCCGGCAAAGCTGATCCCCAATTCCCTCTGGACCCATGGTATGACCACCTCGGGATCGGCGTACTGCCCGTTGAAGGGTGACGACAGGATCGAACAAAGATTCTTCGCAGAATGAACTTCGGCATAATGAAAGGCGGGCAGATAGACTGCGCAGTCGTCCTTTTTATCTGCGTCAGTATACCATTCGATGATAAGTTCCTGGTTCAGCCTTGCATCCTCTATACCTTTTTCGACCACTTCGGAAGAGACGGAAAGGATCTCCGCAGCGGATGCGGTAAGTTCCTCTACAGGGACAAATACATGTCCTTCTCTGGTCAGCTCGTTCATGACATGAAGCACTCCGGCCCTGATGCGCAGCGGGGACTCCCTGCTGAAGCCCATGCCTGAAGCGATCTTGTCAGCAGTCATGAACCCGATCCCGAATATGTCTATTGCCAGCCGGTAGGGATTTTCCTCCAGTACCCGTACAGAGGCGCTTCCGTAATGCCTGAAGACCCTCAGCGCATAACCTGTCCCTATACCGTGGCTCTGAAGGAAAAGCATGACCCCGCGCACTTCTCTCTGTTCCAGCCAGGCTTCTTGTATGGCCGCGGCTTTCTTCTCACCAACCCCCTCTATCTCAATCAGCCTCTCAGGGTGCGAATCAAGTATCTCGAATGCATCCGCTCCGAAAAGAGAGACTATCTTTTCCGCTATTGAAGGGCCTATTCCCTTAATAAGGCCCGAGCCCAGGTATTTTTCCATTCCTTTGACGGATGAGGGCGCGAAGGACTTATATTCCATAATTTTGAACTGTGATCCAAACTTTGGATGCTCGATCCATACACCTCGCATGTTCAGGACCTCACCAACAGCGGGGGAAGCTATCGTTCCAACTGCGGTGACCAGATCGGGATAACCTTTCACAGCAATGCGGAGAACGGCATAGCCGCTCTCCGCGTCATTGTATGTCACTCTTTCTATCTGACCGGTTAGTTCCTTTGTTTCTTCTGCATCCGAGGGATACCGGCGTCCGTTGTGTACCATCTGCTAAAAGTTCTCGGCTGAAGGGCGATGACGCTGGTCAAGTATCTCAATTATTACCCTGTCCACATTTTTCATTCCCTCACGGGTGACCCGGGCAACGTTTTCGATGGTCTGCTCGAGCGACTCCCCGAAGACTCCCTGCGGGATCCCCAGTTTTTGTCCGGCCAACGCCCATCTGGCAGCAAAATATGCCTCGGTCGATGCTGAGCTCACCTTAAGTGCGCAGCTCTCCTTTGCCCCGTCACAAAGCATGCCGGCAAGGTTTGAAAGCAGCAGCTGCATCCCATCTGCCATCTGGACCTCAGTACCGCCCATCAGGCAGGTCATCCCCGCGGCAGAACCTGCTCCGGCAGCGACCGAGCAGCCGCAGACGACTGACATCCGCCCAAGACGCCTTTTGACAAAGCTCGTTGATATATGGCTGACGGCAAGAGCCTTCGCTATCTCATCGTCAGATCTGTTAAGATGTTTTCCCAGAACTGCGATCGGAAGGATCGCTGTGATCCCGTGGTTGCCGCTGCCGGCGCTGCTCATTACAGGCAGGAGTATCCCCGACATCCTTGCATCAGCTGCAGCCGCGGTTACGCTCCTTATCTTCAGTGCGATATCTTCAGACTCTGCATTGCCATATATTTCCCTCAGTGTTCTGCCAAAGCGGCTTCCCTGCACACATTCCCCGCAGGTCGAACAGACTTCGCTGGGTTTGTAACCTCCCACGGCCACTGCCATGTTCATCTTGATGCCTGACAGAAGGAATTTTTTGTCATCTTCATCCATCTCGTCTGCCAGCTTGAGAGCCTCCGTGAATATCCCCGGGAAACCGTCATCTTCAAACCCTATCAAGGATGCGGAAGGGTCTGATAAGTCTTCCATTACAGTAACGCCGTCAAGTATGACTTTTTCTATATGGTTGTAATTCCCGCTTACAAGACAGACAGATTTATGTCCGGGCGTAAAGATGGAGGCAAGCACATAGACACCGCTTCTGTCGGGATCGCAGTAGATCGTCACTCTCTCTTCCTTGACCCACTTTTCGGCTTTCTCAACATCCTTCGCAGTGCTGTTTCTGAGCACTTCAAGGCCGAGGTCCGGGTCTCCGCAGATCGCGCCCATGGCGGCTGCCATTGCGTTCCCCCTTGCACCCCTCGTTCCCGGTATGCCGACCGCCATTCCGTTTTTGTAGATGCTTCCGCTGACTGTTACCCTTATGGAAGCCACCTCCTCCCTGACTGGGAGTTCTTTGCAGGCCCTGGCCACAGCCAGTGCTACCGCCCCCGGATCAGTGCATCCCAGTGCAGGTCTTACTTCTTTCGCAAGGAAATCTTTGAGCGTCAGCATATCCGGACCCCTCCTAACGAATATAGCGTATCCTCCCGTCCACTACCGTTAATCCTATTTCAAGATCTTGGATCTCATCGTCGTCTATCTTGAACGGGTTCTCCATATAGGCGATAACATCCGCAGCCTTACCAACCTCGAGTGTTCCGCGGAAGTCTTCTTCCCCGCATACCAGCGCTCCTCCCTTTGTGTACATGGAAAAGGCCTCGACTCTGTCAAGCTTTTCTGAAGGAAGCCATCCGTGTTCCGGTTGGTTTGAAAGGTCTTTTCTCAATATTGCGGCTCTTATGCCGAGAAGCGGGTCAAGAGGCTCTGTAGGTGAATCTGATCCCGCTCCCACTGTTATACCGAACTGCAGGAGAGTCTTCCATGCATAGCTCCATCTGGCTCTCTCCGCTCCGAGCCTTGACATTACTATCGGCCAGTCTGATGTCACAAACGCCGGCTGGATGTCCGCCATAACACCCAGGTCTGCCATCCTCCTGTATATGTCGTTGGCTCCGACCTGGCAGTGGACTATTCTGTGCGATACCGGTCCCGCATTATCTGACGCAGGTCCTTTGGCAGATTCAACGGAATTGAGGCACCTTTCTATCGCGCCGTCTCCGATCGCGTAGTATGCCACCTGCATCCCTGCTTCCTGGGCTATCACGGTGAGACGGTCAAGTTCACCCTGCGACCTCGCGTATATGCCTCTGTTGCCGGGTTCGTCCGAATATTCCTCTCTTAGAGCGGCAGTCTTGGCACCCAGTGTGCCGTCAACATGGATCTTGAGGGGGCCGGAAGAGAAATAGCTGATCCCGTTCCTTTGGTGATAACCGCATTCGATAAAGGTCGAGAGTTCGGTTTCATCTCTCAGATGCCACTGTTCCGCAATTCGGAGAGGCATCTTGTCGTCCAGCTCCATCTGTTCGTAAAGCCTGAAGATCCTGTCTGTGCTTCCGACTATACCAAGATCATCGGTCTGGACCGAGGTAATGCCAAGCTTGACCATCTCTTCGGCGGCTCTCTTATACCATCTGGCAAGCGTCTCGTCGGACGACTCCGGAATGTTCATCCTGACCCAGTTCACCGCCGCTTCACTGACTACTCCCGTCGGCTCGCCGTTTTCATCCGAATTGACTACACCGCCCGATATCTTGAATCCCTTTCCTATCCTCAGTATCTCAAGTGCTTTGGAGTTCAGCGATGCAATATGTCCGCACGACCTCTCAAAGAAAAGCGGGATATCTGCAGCTATCCTGTCCAGATCGTGCCTGTTGGGAAACCTCTTTTCCTCAAGATGGTTCTGATCCCACCCGCGCGCGAAAAACCACTGTCCCTTGCTTATCGGTGATCCCGAAAGGAAGTCAAGGCTTTTCGCTATGATCTCTTCGACAGAGGACGTTCCCGAGAGGTTAAGGGTCTCAAGGCTCCTGCCGGTAGCCAGTAGATGGTTGTGGGTATCCGTCATGCCCGGCATCAGATACTTTCCCTTTATATCCAGGACAGTAGTCCTGCTGTCGCACAGCGAGAGTATTTCTTTATCGCTTCCGATAGCCTGTATGATGCCGTTTTTTGCGTACAGCGCCTTTGCCCTGCCCGGGGATGTCATCGGGTAGACAACGCCGTTGATAAGTGCTATGGAATCATTTCTCTGTACATCCCCCATCGGTCGTACCACCTTTACATCGTCATGATGAGCGTTGTCAGGGTCCTTGTCCCGAAACCCGATGCGCCTTTGACATAGTAGCTTCTCTGTTCCTTAATAAAATCGGCTGCAGCGATATCCAGATGGACCCAAGGGATATCCTTGCCTACAAATGCCTCGAGGAACATCGCCGCTGTTATCGCCCCTCCGTACCTTCCTCCCGAATTAACAAGGTCGGCGACAGGTGACTTTATTGCTTTTCTGAGGGTCGGGTCGTCCATAGGCAGTTTCCAGAAACGTTCGCCTGCCATTTTTGCGGCAGCCAGCACCTCTTCCCCGAAGGCATCGTTATTTGTGAAGAGGCCTCCCGTGTTGGTCCCCAGCGCTACGGCGCAGGCGCCGGTAAGAGTAGCAATGTCAACTATCTTGTCGGGCTTCAGTTCCGATGCGAAAGCGAGTGCATCGGCGAGGGTAAGCCTGCCTTCGGCATCTGTGTTGTTGACTTCGATCGTCTTTCCGTTCCGGGCGCGCAGTATGTCGTCAGGCCTGTACGCGCTTCCTCCCGGCATATTTTCTGCCGCAGCTATTATTGCCGTGACTTTCCATGGAAGCTTTAAGCCGGCGGCGGCCCTGACAGCTCCGAGGACGGCGCAAGCCCCGCTTTTGTCGCCCTTCATGGTCGTCATGTAGTCAGCAGGCTTGATATCGAGACCGCCGCTGTCAAAGGTAAGCCCCTTTCCCACAAGTACGACATGTCCCCTGCACTCTCCTTCCGGAGACCATGTAAGGGTTATGAACCTGGGCGGATTGGCGGAGCCTTTCGCAACTGCGTGGAAAGCTCCCATTTTCTCTTTAAGGATCTTCGCCTCATCCCATATTTCACATCTTAGGCCAAGCTCTTCCGCAAGGGAGACGGCTTTTTCCGCAAGTGCGACAGGCGTTATGACATTTCCGGGTTCGTTGGCAATATCTCTTGTGTAGCACTGTGCCTCTGCCAGGATCCTGCCTTCGGAAAGCCCCTCCTGGTCGGCCCCGGCAACGTAGAGACAGTCGGGGGATATAAGTTTTTCGTCCTCTTCCTGAGAAAGGTATTTATCAAAAACGTAGCATCCCAGAACGGATCCCTCTGCGGCAGACCTGGAAGATATCCTCTCTTCCGCCCGGGGCATGACCAGAAGTACGTTCGAACACCTTTTGGCAGCAGCAGTCCTCAATACCGAAAAACTTCCCTCCCTTATATTTTCCTGGAAGGTCTCTTTTTCATTTCCCAATCCGTGTACAACGACATATTTGACCGACCCGTGCAAAACGGGGATCTTTATCATCGTGCCGGCCTTCCCTTTGAACTTTTCGTTTATTACGGCGCTGCGGCATAGTTCGAGCATCTCCCCTTCAAGGGGGGCAAGAAAGACAGACTCAGGCGAGGCCTCTTCAGCGAGTATCCCAATCAGCTCGACACCGGCATGATCGAAGCCCTTTTCACATTTAACAATGTTCACTATATTCCCTCCAAAAAAAGTAACTTGTTTGTATTCTGAACATCATAATAATATCACTATTTAATCTTAATGTTGATGTACTTTCTGCTTAACTTGCCTTTTCTGCTATACTAATCAGGGTCGATCTTCTGCTTTACACGGGGGAATGAATAATGGTAAACAAATATGATGTGATAGTTGTCGGAGCAGGCCCTGCCGGTTTGTTCGCGACACTGGAACTTATAAAAAACGAACAGAAGGTCCTTCTGATAGATAAGGGAAGATCTATAGATGCCCGTATCTGCCCTATGAAAAAGGGCGCACCGGAATGCGTTCACTGCAATCCATGCAATGTTGTATGCGGATGGGGCGGCGCAGGGGCCTTCAGTGACGGCAAGCTCACGCTGACACCGGAATTCGGCGGCAACCTGGAGGAGTATTGCGGACGCCAGAAACTGCTTTCACTTATCGATGAAGCGGACAGGGTCTACCTTGACCACGGTGCGAGCAGCACCCTATTCAAACCGAGCGGCGACCTTGCGAAGAGGGTGATCACCAAAGCGCTTCAGTCAGGCCTGGACATTATCCCCGCAACGATACGCCACATGGGAACAGACAAGTCCAAGCAAATACTGGGAGCGATATATGAGACCATAAAGGGCAGCTGCGAGGTAAGAACCAATACAATGGTCGAAAAAGTCATCCTGGATCCCGACGGATCCGTTTCAGGCGTCCTGCTTGCCGGCGGAGAAGAGGTATACGCCGACAGGGTCCTTCTTGCACCCGGACGCGAGGGAGCTGCATGGATGGAAAAGACCGTTAAGGAACTTGGTCTGGAGATCGAGTCGCTGCCTGTAGACATCGGCGTCAGAGTCGAGATCCCCTCTGCCTGGGCCGAGGACATAACGGACCAGTTCTACGAGGTCAAGGCACTCCTCGACACTCCTACCTTTGACGACAAAGTGCGCACATTCTGCATGTGCCCCCATGGCGAAGTCACTTCGGAATACCAGAGCCACCATGAGATCCTCACAGTCAACGGCCACTCGAACCAGGGGAATGAATGCAAGACCGAGAACACTAACTTTGCTGTACTGGTCTCGACGAAATTCACAAAACCTTTCAGGGATCCTATAGGTTACGGAAGCCACATCGCACGTCTGGCAAATATGCTTGGCGGGGGGATAATCGTCCAGAGGCTTGGCGACCTCCGTAAAGGCAGACGCTCGACACCGGATAGGATAGCCAGGGGACTTGTAAGGCCGACCCTTACGAGCGCGGAGCCCGGCGACCTTGCCTGCGTCCTTCCCTACAGGCACCTGGTAGGCATAATGGAAATGCTTGCCGCCCTGGACAACATAATTCCGGGAGTAAACAGCGGACACACTTTACTCTACGGTGTAGAGGTCAAGTTTTACAGCCTTAAAGTAGCTCTCGACAGCGGACTCAGAACTTCGATAAAGGGGCTTTACGCAGCCGGCGACGGAGCCGGAGTCACAAGAGGGGTAATACAGGCATCGGCATCGGGCCTCTGGGCGGCAAGGGCGATGCTTGAGGAGAAATAAATAAATTGTAAACAAATTTCTTATCTGAACTGATATTTGATGTCCTGGATCAAGTGGACTGAAAATCAGACCTGCAGGACCGTATCCGTTGCTTCTGCAGAAAACAGACAGGCGCATGCCCCTGGGCATGCGCCTGTCTCCATATCAAGCGATAAATATATTATCGGGCTAATGTCAGAATTTCAGCACTCCTACAGAGTTTAGGAATATTATCAGCACCAGAAGGGGAGTCACGTACCGAAGAAGGAATCTGATCAGTATCACCTTGCCCTCGTTGTTCAGCTTCCCGTGGTTGGTCAGTTCATCCCTGAGATCCTTTTCCTTCATTTTGTATCCCGCATAGAGAGCAATGAAGAGCCCTCCCAACGGCAGACAAATGTTGGATGATATGAAGTCGAAGAGGTCGAAGAATCCCCTTCCCATGACCTTGATGCCCCCGAAGAAGCTCGAGCTGTCTGCAGATCCCGCCGCAAGGACCCCTACCACGGCAATTATGGCGCAGTTGAGGATCGCGGCCTTTTTACGGGGCATGTTGAATTCTTCCGACATCCAGACCGTAGGAACTTCTACCAGTGAGAGCATCGCACCATTGGCTGCGAATGATGTAAGCAGGAAAAATGCGAAAAGCAGCACCTGTCCCAAGGGCATCTGCGAGAAAACCAGTGGGATGGTGATAAAGAGCAGACCCGGCCCTGCCCCAGGTTCGACTCCGAAGGAGAATACCGTTGGGAATATGGCAAGTCCCGCAAGCATCGAAACACAGATATCAGCGATGGCTATCTTGAGAGGAGCTGTTGAGAGATCCGAATCGGCAGTAAAATAGGATCCGTATGTTATCATCGTCCCCATTCCCAGAGAGAGTTTAAAGAAGGCAAGCCCCATTGCCGCAAGCGTGACCGAAGGAGTGATCTGAGAGAAATCCACATGGAAAAGAAAACGGAGACCTTCTGAAGCTCCGGGCAGG
The DNA here is from genome assembly GCA_025943965.1 of Synergistaceae bacterium DZ-S4. Taxonomy (NCBI): domain Bacteria; kingdom Thermotogati; phylum Synergistota; class Synergistia; order Synergistales; family Synergistaceae; genus Caenicola; species Caenicola nitritireducens. The sequence continues at coordinate 93,630 of JAPCWD010000002.1, read as the reverse complement.
GTCAGGGCCCTGATCGCACAAATTATGAGAAGTATGAAAAGTACAGGCATCATTATCCTGATAGCCTTCTCTATGCCGCTCGAGACACCAAGGGAAATAATTGCGCCTATGACACAAAGGACAAGGACCTGCCAGAATATCGGTGAGAGTACCGCTGCCGAGAAGAAGCTGCCGCCCGCCGTGCCTGCACCGATGGCGCTGCCGAACATAGCCCCGGCCTTCTCGGCCGTAATGCCTGCGAAGGCTCCTGTTGCCGCCTTAAATGTGTAATAGTATACCCATCCCGCCACACAGCTGTAGAAGAACATTATCAGATATGCGGCAAGGGCTCCCATAAAGCCGATACCCGACCAGGGCGACCTTGGATCATTATCCAGTTTTCTGAAGGCACCGACAGGATTCATCCTTGATCTGCGGCCTATGACAAACTCGCTTATCATAATCGGGACTGCGACCATAAAGACAAAAAAGAGGTAAAGGACAAGAAAAGCCCCGCCTCCGCCCGTGCCTGTCATGTACGGGAATTTCCAGATATTTCCCAGGCCGACGGCAGAACCAAGGGATACCATCAATGCAGCCAGAGTTGAACTGAAAGCGTCTCTTTGTTTTGTTTCCAATGACAATAAGATCTCCCCCTCAATTTGATATCGCAAAGAATAAAATAATGCGTTTTTAAAAATTCGACTTGATTTTACACCTAATTGTCGAAGAAGGGGGATAAATATTAGTTAAAATCGATCAACATATATTTTTACAAGTTCTGACAGTAGCGCAGACAATTGCAATAATTATAATTCCGCAGCCCATCACTTCCTGCGTAGAAGGCGACTGCCCCAACAGCAGGGACGTCAGGCCTACTGCAACGACTATCTCAAGCGTGCACAGAAGGCTGACAGTCGCAGCCGGCACATACTTCAGCGCAGTATAGAAGAGCCCGTATGCAAGAAGGCTGCCGCAAAAGGCCTGGAATGCCATAAGTGCGAAAAGAGGCGGCGTAAAATTGTTAATGTCGTCCCATCCGACAAGAGCGCTTTTGCCGACGGCAAGAACGATGCCGCCAAGTAGATGTGCGAAAAAGAGCAGTGTCATCTGGTCTGTCTTTTGTCCTTTGCATACTCTTCGTGCGACAAGTGCCTGTCCTGAGATGCCCACTATTGCAAGAAGGGCCCACATCAAACCTGGGACGGATATTCCCGAAAAGGTCTTTTCTCCTCCTACCATACCCAAATATACACCGGCGATTATTAGAAAGCCTGAGATCACCTGGAGAGTGGTCGGCCTCTCACGTGTTATCCATAACGAGCCAAGGAGTGTCACCAGAGGAAATGTGTAGTGAATGATAAGTGCTTCAGCCACGGAGAGGTATTTTAAGGACATCAGGAATCCCCCTCCGGAAAAGACCACGGAAAGCAATCCTGAGAGGAAGTAGAAAGAGAGCATGTTACTGTCAGGTCTGAATACTTCCCGGCCTTTAGTGTAACAGAGATATGGCCCCATTATAATTACAACAAAAAGGGCACGAAACGCCATAACAGACATAAGACTTATTCCTGCACCTGCAAGGACCTTTGCGATCGGGCTCATTATGCCCCAGCATACTGCAGCGATAAGCGTCATGGCAACTCCGTGCCAGTATTTATTCATTTTGTGGATCTACCTCGCTGTCTTTTTTTGTTTTGCCTCTTCTCAAAGCGTTTTTGTTGTATTGCTTCGCCGGCAGTTACTGTTCCATCTCCACGACCGTGCCGATATTTTGAGCCTCCGCCCTTTCAAGCGCGGCCTTTGCAGCGATAAGATCCTGAAGCGCCATTCCTGTTGCGTCAAACATCGTTATCTCATCCGGGGACATCCTTCCGGGCTTAGTCCCGTTGAGGACTTCTCCTATCTCTGTTATGTCATCCGGTTTGATCAGCCCGGCCGAAACAGCGTGCTGGCACTCCCCCTTTTGGGCGGCCTGGTGCCTTGAGTCACCAAAGACCCTGACATTTGCCGTTATCCACGGATCGATTTCCTGTTTCCCCGGCATGTCCGCTCCGATGGTGTTAATGTGAGAACCCTTTCTTAGCCAGTCCTTTTTGATGAAACTTTTTTTAGACGGCGTGCATGTTACAATAATGTCTGCATTTCTCACATGATCCTCCAGTGATGCAAAGGGGAATGCAGTTATTTTGATCCCCGGGTATTGCGATCTGACCTCTTCTGCCATCTTTTCAGCAGAGGAGTCGAGGACGTCAAAAAGGCCGACCTTTTTCAGTTTCGGCATTACCTTTGAAAGCCCCATCAACTGAGCCCTTCCCTGAGCTCCTGAACCAACCACAACAGCATCTTCCGACTCAGGCCTGGCAAGAGTTTCCACCCCGATCGCCCCTGCCGCCCCAGTCCTCAAAAATGTCACCGGGGTGCCCTCAAGTATCCCGACAGGCTGCTGACGTTCGATATCCATGACAACTATCAGCCCTGCAAGTGCCGGCACTCCGAGCTGGGACGGATTGTCCCTGTTCCATCCCAGTATCTTTAGCCCATATATCCCGGATCCCTCCATGTATGCCGATTTGATGTCCATATCCGTCCTGCCCGGATCAAATTCATGTGTGATTATCGGGAAAAGTCCTGCCTTCCCTGACGAGAAGAGGCTGTAGGCCTCTTTTACTCCGGGTATCACGTCATCCATTGTGACCAGGGATATAAATTGCGCCGCATCCAATATCCTGAGCCTGTACATAGGTGTCTCCTATCTTCCGCAATTCATAGCGGACAGAAATTTTTCCTCTCCGATATTGCCTCCGGAGACAACTATTCCGACCCTTTTGTCCTTAAGGTCGACGCTTCCGGCAAGTGCAGCCGCGACCGCAATGGCGCCCGCCCCCTCGACGAGCTGATGGTGCTTTTCGAACATAAAGCGGATCCCCCTGGCTATATCCTCTTCTGAGACAGCTATGAGCCCCTCCAGTTCACTGAGGACAAAAGCCAGATGGTTCTGACATGCTCCGCCGCCCAGTGCGTCAGCGAGGCTGACCTCTTCGTCCGTAAGCTCTACCCTGCCCCTTTTGACAGCTTCAGGCCATGCGGGGTTCGCCTTGGCATGAACACCCCAGACTTTGATCCCGGGCCTCAGCGCCTTGGCAGCCGTTGCGACTCCGCGTATCAGTCCGGCTCCGCTTATCTGACAGAGTATGACGTCTAGCTCCGGTTCATCCCGGATCATTTCCAGTCCGACCGTCCCCTGTCCTGCAGATACATAGGGATCGTCAAACGCTGAGATAAAGACCAGGTTTTCTCTTTCGGCCATCTTCATGCTCTCTATCTCCGCCTCGTCATAGTATGTGCCAATAATGCGGAGTTCTACATATTCGCCGCCCTTCTCAAGTATGGATTCCCGCTTTACCTGGGGGCACTGGCCTGGAACGCATATGACTGCTTTTACCTTAAGGTCCCTCGCAGCCATTGCTATCCCCTGCGCATGGTTCCCGCTTGAACAGGTTATGACCCCCTTATCTCTCTCTTCCTGGGTCATGGCAAACATCCTGTTGAAAGCGCCCCTCGGTTTGAAAGATCCTGCGATCTGCTGGTTCTCCAGCTTGAGCCAGACCTTTCCGCCGGCAACTTTGCTCAGTGCCGGAGAGTATTCAAGCGGCGTTTGTCTGGTCCTGTTTTTTAGGAACCTTGCGGCAAGGAGGATATCTGTTATCGTAACTTCATATGCCATACAGAGCACTACCCTTCATATATTTTTGTCACATAAGGAGATGTCGACGAAGAGAGCATAGCAGGATAGTCGAGGCTGAACCGGAGTATATCCCCGACTTTGTGCCTCTTCTGGCAGTCCTCGATGTCTACAAGGAGGTGGTCGCTCGAAGCAGTGATTATCTCGACACCGTCATCAAGCGGAGTGAGTCCTCCGATGTTTACGTCCTGCCTCCCTATTGCAAGTATCCCGCGGAACCTGTTCCCCCTGTCCTCAAAATGGGGTACGTTTCCAAATGCATCCCTGCCTATTTCGCCTATGGGCTTTGTGGGTTTCCGGCGGACTTCGACCAGTTCCGCTTCGAGTTCCATGGTATCCTGCCTAAGCCATGGAACTATCACCCCCGAGGATTTGTCCGATCCAAGAAGGTATCCTTCACCTATTCTCAGGTTGTTTATCCTCTTCGGGAACAGTCCTCCGTCGATCGCTATAAGTGATCGTGTAGTCGCACCTCCGGAAAATATTTCGAGCTTCCTTCCAAGCTCGGATTCGATCTTTTCGCCAAAGGAGAGGAATCTCGCCATGCTTTCCTTCGACGGAAGGACTCCGCTGGCACAGCCGTAATTCACTCCTATTCCGGCAATTTTGAGCGCTGGGCTCAACTTTTTCAGACCCGCCGCTATAGCTTCGGCTTCATCCGGCCAAAACCCCTCCCTTAGATCTCCCATGTCTGCCATAATGAGGACGGAATGTTCCTTCCTTTTTGATTCGCATTCCTTAGACATCAGTTCAAGAGTTCCCATATCTGAGACAAGGGAATAGTCGGCGAGCGCTATAACATCTTCGATCTCTGACCGCATGGGTATCCTTATCAGGGCAAAAGGAGCTTTGATGCCATCCTTCTTCATTCTGCTTATATTCATTATTCTGCTGTCTGCCAATGCGGTTATCTTTGTTCCCGAAAGCCGCCTGGCGAGCTCCAGGGGGCATGAGAGGCCTTTGGTGACAGCCCAGACGGATATCCCGTGTTCGGCGCACTTTGATACGATCCTGTTTATGTTGCACTCCATGACATCAAGATGAACTCTGAGTAACGGGTATGACATTTCAATCACTCCTTCTCGGTATGATCCAAATATTCATATTATATCAAGCCTGATACGTCAGCACATTAGACAAGTAAAATATACACAAAGGTCTAACCGGGAAATGCAGGGCCTGCGTATATGAGATCAGCTATTCCAGCCGTCGATCGTTACGACTTTTAATGTGATCCCTTATTGTTATAAGGTCCTCTATCACACCATATGCCGTATCCAGAAGGTCAGGACACTCCTGCACTATCGTGTTTGGATGCATCAGGTCCGATTCTATACGTACAGCGGAGCCGTAATGGGATATGAGGCAAAATATGTCGTCCCTGCTTACCTCCTCTACTCTTACAGAGGTGCGGACGGTATTCCCCTCTCTGCTGCCCCTGCAGATAAGTTTGAGCCTCATGCCTCTACTGACCGCGTCCTGAGCCATTTCAGGCGTGACGGACCTGATCCCTTCCCTCTCAACATCCAGGGGGGTGATATCAGAGCCCATCAGGACATTTGCCAGGGCCGCGGCCTTTGCGGCAGGATCCCATCCGTCAACGTCCATCGAAGGGTCTGCCTCCGCTATGCCTGCTTCCTGTGCTGTTTTTATGCCCTCTTCCAGAGAACCTCCCTCTTCCATGTGTGAAAGTATGAAGTTGGTGGTCCCGTTGAGTATCCCTGAGAAACCCCTTACCGTCGCACCCTTCATGCAGCGGCGACAGAAGCTGAACAGAGGCGCCCCGTCCATCACGGCAGATTCGAACAGGTAGAGGGCTCCGTTCTTCTCCGCAAGATCCCTTAACTCCCCGTAACGGAAGCTCACAGGGCCCTTGTTTGCCGAAGCTACAGACTTTCCCCTTTTGAGCGCTGCCCTGATGTGGGAGGCGGCCGGCTCGCCTCTTCCCCTGATCGAAAGTGCGGACAGCTCCACCAGCACATCATAATCAAGTTTTTCGGCAGCCTCAAGAGGAGTAAGCGGGGAGAGTTCACTCTCGTCCGCGGCAAGCCTGTTGTTCTGTCTTAGTTCCGCAAGTACGGTATTTAAGCCGATGCCTTCACTGTTCTCCAGACCTCCGTGCCGGCCTGTGAAAATGCCAATGACTTCAGGTGAGATATCTAGGGCAGGGTAAAGGTTTTTTTCGGTGAATATCCTGGCCATCTCTTTTGCCACATTTCCAAATCCAATAAAAAGTATTTTCATTTACTCTGATCATCCCTTTTAAAGTCTTATACATTGGATTATAGTTACTGTGATATCGATGTCAATTTGTCACGAGACCTGTCCGGCACAGTTAGAGAAAAGATAGATATCTTAATGCCGCACAGGTCTGGTGACGTAAAGACTCAAAGACAGAAGGAGGACTTGATCTTGATATTGAACATACTACCGATCGATCCGGGCATTACTGATGTTGTCAAGGCATACCGTTTCCTGAAAAACCGCGTCAGGCACACTCCCACAGAATATTCATTCCCGCTGAGCGAGATATGCGGCGCGCCTGTTTACATCAAATGGGAAAACCAGCAGCTCTGCGGCTCTTTCAAATTGAGAGGCGCCCTCTATAAGATGAATTCCCTTACTCCTGAAGAACGGGCTAAAGGCGTCGTGACATGTTCCAGTGGGAACCACGGACAGGGAGTCGCGCTTGCAGCTAAAGAACTCGGGATCAGGACACAGATCTTCGTCCCTAACGTATGCCCGGAAACAAAAAAGTCCGCGATAAAGAGAAGGGGCGGCGAGTACGTCGAACTTGTGGTGACCAGCGGGGATTATGATTTTGCAGAGCATTCCGCGCACGAACAGGCTGATAGAACGGGAATGACCTATGTCTCCTCTTTTGAGGATGCGACGGTGATCTCCGGACAGGGCACCGCGGGATTTGAAATGTTCACAGATGAGCCCGACATCGGACTTCTTATCATACCGGCGGGCGGGGGCGGACTGATGAATGGGATAGCGATAGCCGCAAAAGGGCTGAACCCGGACGTCGAGATATGGGGTGTTCAGTCAGTCGCCTCAAATCCATGGGTGGTCTCATGGGCCGACGGCATCGTAAAAGAAGTGGAATACCTTGAGACCCTGGCTGACGGGCTTGCAGGCTACATACCTCAAAGCCTGCTCTCCCTTGCGAAAAAACGCGTGGCCGGCATCCTTGAGATAACAGAGGAAGACATTGCAAAAGCCATTGCATTCCTGCACAGAGAACACCATCAGATAGTTGAGGGTGCAGGCGCAGTGGGAGTCGCGGCCCTTCTCGCAGGAAAGATCGACCCTAAAGGAAGAAAGACGGGGATAGTAATTTCGGGGGGGAACATCGACGAGGAAAAGCTAAAGGATATCCTCACCAGATATTGATCCCGCAATTCAGAAAAAATTTAATGCGCCTCCGGGATCCATTCCGGGGGCGCATTTTTCACAGCATGACCAAAAAAATGGCCTAATAGAGGCAGATCACTCTGCCCTCTCGAGCGGAAGTTCCGCGTTGCCTGCCCATGCCTGGAAACCTTCGTCATAGCACTGTGATTTGTGGAATCCGGCATAGCGGAGAGCCATCGTCACAAAGGATGCCCTTACTCCGGCCGTGTCATAGACTACTATCTCGTTATCAGGCGTTATGCCGTGTTTCTGAAGGAGCTCAACGATCTCTTCGGCTTCCTTGAAATGATAATCACCGTTCACAAAATTCTGCATCTCTATGTTGGCTGCTCCCGGAAGGTGTCCCGCTCTCTTCTCCTGGAAAGGCCTTATTTTACCCTGATACTCTGCGGGTGTCCGGACATCAAGCAGGACTAACCCGCTCTTGCCCATATTGTTGTTTATCCAGTCTGTGTCTACAAGATAATGTTCCTTGAATTGTTTGATCGAAAATGATACAGCCTTGTTTTTATGGACAGATCTGGAGATTGCGCCTCCTGTTTTCTTCCAGGCGGTTAAGCCACCCTCAAGTATCTTTGCGTTCTTGATGCCGCTCATCCTGAGTATCCATAGGGTCCAGCCGCTCTGCCCCCAGCCTCCTGCGTCATCGTATACAACGACCGGTTTCTTGCCGTTTATTCCCAGGGCTCCGATCCTCTTTGCCATTGTCGCAGGCTGCCATATCGTTCCCCATTTTTTTGTGCCGGTCGGAGCGTTCATGTTTGCAAAATATGTCCAGCTCGCGTTGACCGCACCTGGTATGTGTCCTCCCGTATAAAGGCTTTCCGGTCTTGCATCCACAAGGATGACCTGCCCCTTATTTTTCTTCAGCCACTCGGCAGAGACCAGAAGTGATTCTTCTGTCTCGGGTTCCCCCACTTCCATCGGAGATGGTTTCAGGGGCCTTACCTGGGGAATGCTCTCTGCAGGCTGGGCCGCTGTTTTCTGTGCCGGGTCCGTCTGGACCGACGGTGTTTCGGTCTTTTGCTGGACCGGAGCTGCGGGCTGTGTCGTGCCGGCCGCAGGTACGGATGTCTGTGCCGAAAGGGGAAGGGTCATGAGAGCAAGTGCCATGGATGCGATCAAAATCGTACCGGATATCTTTTTCATATCATCATTCCTTTCATGCTTGATGCTTTTCATATCTGGTTCGGTCCTCAATATCTAAGTCAGTATCATAACAAAATATTTCTGTTTTTAATCTGTTAAATTACTGTTTTGAATCTCATTGCCAGTTCTCATATATCCACCCTGCAGCTCTTTTTGCCTCGTTGAATTCTTCCCACATCTTTCTTTCATCTTCGTCCTGAGGAACCAGGAAACTCTCGTGCCTCTTTTTTATCCACTCCCTGAACTCAAGAAGGGCGTCATGCCTTGCGAAATGTTCAAAGACAAGATCGAACCTCGGGATGCCCCACAGCATATTCGGTGCCAGGGCACCGACTCCGACGAGCCATGCCGTCACATCCTGAAGGATCTTTTTTATCCCTTTTTTGTGTTCTACTCTTAACAGAACGGCCCTGTGCCCTCCCGTGACTGTCTCAGATACCATGTTGACAGAGTCTTCGGTACAAAAGACTTCCGCCGAGAAGCCCAGCATTGCGGGAATAGGGTTGAAATCGCTTTCGGACGCGATAAGGAGGTATCTGACAGCAACAGAGTGTGATGCTAAGTATTTAAGTTCTGCTGCTGCTCCTGAAGGGGTCCTTCTGGAGGTGGTGATATAAAGGTCGGCCCCCTCCTGCTCGGCTATTTTCATTATGTGCCCGACATATTTTTTTATCCATTTTGGAGTAACGGAATAGTTCCCGTCATCTCCGCCTATAAGGATCGACCATATTTTTGAGGAATGGGGCGGAAATTCCTTAAGCAACGCTTCGCCCTCTTTTTTTAGCTCACTTTTCATGATCGGGTTGGGAGATCCAAGCGTTACAAGCACATTAGGCTTTCTCTCGGGATAATCATGTTCAGGTACTATGGCAAAGTCAAAAGGATCAGTACCTACAACACCGGGAGTCATTACAGTCGCGCACGCACATCTCCATATGTAGCCAAGGGCCAGGTTATATGGCGCGGGGGTGCTGCCTGCTGAGATGAGCAGGACTTCCCTTGTGCCCTCACGTATGTCCCTCTCTGCAAACCACTGCCCCACCCTTCTGACTACTGCATCGCCGTCAGCCATGGCAAGCCAGTCCCTGGCGTCTCTCCTGTTTCCCGTTACCAGTTTTCTCGCCGCGGCCTTCGCCCTGGTCCTTGCAGCTCCGCTGAGTATCGGAACTTCTGTTTCCAGTATCTCGGCGCCTGTCATACCCGACAGCCAGAGCGCAACACCGCGGCTCTGGTTCAGATGGCCCCTGATGCCGTCGCTCAGGATGACTATCAGCCTGATGCTTTTGCCTTCGCTCATTGCGATTTGTTCTTTTCCTTTTCTTCCGCAAGGATCTTTCTGACTGTCTGCAGGTCTTCCTCTGTGTTGACGTTGGGGCCCAGTGATGGATATTTTGTAGCTATCACTGCCATCGTGTAACCGTGTTCCAATATCCTGAGCTGCTCCAATGATTCTGACTGCATCAGCGGAGTTGAGGGCAGTTCGACGAATTTCAGCAGGAATTCCTTAGTGAAGGCATATATCCCCAGGTGCTCCCATACCGGACATTCAGTGTCGTTTCGCCTGAAAGGTATGGGCGACCTGCTGAAATAGAGCGCCCTGCCTCTTTGGTCTGTAACTACCTTGACGATATTGGGGTTGCTGAAGTCTTTGTCGTCCGTGATCGGAACGCACACAGTAGCCGAATCGGCTCCGGGGTCGGATACTATACCCTCGGCAAGTTCCCTGAGCATCCTTGGATCGAGCATCGGTTCGTCTCCCTGGATATTTATAACGTAGTCGGTATCTATGGATCTTGCGACCTCTGCCACCCTGCTGGAACCGTCAGGGTGGTCTGCCCTCGTCATCAGGACGTCTCCTCCGAATTTTTCGGCCGCGTTGTATATCCTCTCATCATCGGTCGCTATCACGACTCTGAAAAAAACGCCCGAAGCCACAGCTCGCCTGTAAACGTGTTCTACCATCGGTTTCCCGCAGATATCAAGAAGCGGTTTGCCGGCCAGCCTTGTAGATGCGAACCTGGAAGGTATCACACCGAGTATCCTTGGTAAATTCATCTCTTCGCATCCCATTCCCTGAATTTTTCAAGCATCTTTCCTCTGTCCAGGGACTTAACGTTCCTGACTATCCATTCACGCATCTCCCTGCCCTCTTCCGTCTCCTGCTTATAGCTGATGAAGTCCAGCTTTATCCCGAGCCCGTCAGCTATCCTGAGAGCAAAGACCGGCCAGATCATCCCGATGTCTCCGATGACGGGAATGCTTCCTTCGTGACGGGCAAATGCAGACATTTCCATCCTGAAAGGTATTTTTGATATTTTTGTCTTTGGAAGTCCTTTGTCTATCGCTTCCTGTATCATAGAGCTCTCTCTCTGCAGATCCTGTGCAAGCCTAAGATTTTCATCCAGGTCAAACCTGATCAGAGTCTTCTTCTCGAGGCTGTAGACAGGCTGTCCCTGCCACCATGACCAGATGCCGTGTCCGGTGTACGTTTCGAAGGGGCCGTCGTGGATCTCCTGAGTCAGTGCAACTGCGGATTCTATTATGACATCAGCCTTTCCAAGCATGTCAGCTATCCTTTTTGAGCGCTCCGCTACAGGGATGCTGTCGCCTACCGCAAGTCCCACATGACCCCCGCCAACCATCTGCGGGATCGTTACAAGCACAGGCACTCCCTTCTCGGCTCCTACGCCCAGCATGGTCCTGCTGTCACAGCCCCAGCCGGCTATCGTTTCAAAGGGGAGTCCGGACAGCCTTGAGAGTGTGAGTATCTCTTCCGCTATCTTTTCAGTCCTCAGTCCCATGGGGTAAGCCATGTTTCCCGCCGCTTTTATGACCATCCTGCCCTCCGCTGACTTACCCTTTTTCAGCAGGTCTTCGTCAAGCAGCATTTCCTTGCGTAAAATGTCAGTCTCTTCTTCCGAAAGGTCTGTGAATTCAAATACATTGCCCCTCGGCATTTTCGTACGGTCCAGTCCGAGCTGAGACGCATCGCACATCTTTACCCTGTCCAGGGCTCCGCCCATCTCGTGGTTGATCACGGCGGAACTTGTAGTAACTCCGTCGATGATCCCCTTGCCTATCAGTTCCGCGATAAGCGTAGTGACCCCTTCGTGGATATTGGGGCCGCTTCCTGTCACGACGGCGACTTTCCCGTTCTTTTTCTTCGTTTCGACCACTTTTGTTACTGCAGAGTCAAGCGCTTTTCTGGAGCGTTCATCCAGTCCGTTGAAAAAGTCATTCAAAAGAGCCCTGTTAATTTCCATTTATACCCCTCCCTGCTGTCAGCAGATCTTTTCCTATCGATCGGCCACTCAGGCCGTACAGCGTTCAGACCGGATCATGGTATCTGTAAATACGCTCCCATGTCTTCACAGAAGATCCGGAAGAGCGCTCAAAATATTGTTCACTGATCCTCCTGATGCGCTCGCCCTCTTCACCGCCGGATCTTTCCATTATCTTTGACCATACCTCGCCAAGGCTCCCGGCGTCAGGCACCTGTGTCGCTATGCCGAGTTTTATGAACTCATCTGACGCCTCGGCGAAGTCTTCCATATGGGGACCATATTGCACAGGGATGCCCCATGATGCAGGCTCAAGGATGTTCTGTCCGCCCTTATCCGCAAAACTTCCGCCGACAAACGCAGAAGCTGCCGTCCCGTAAAGCTCAAAAAGCACACCGATCCTGTCTACGATGATGACATCATTGCCGCAGTCTTCGGATGACAGCAGACCCGCACTGAACTTCTGCTTTGCAAGAGCAAGAACTTCTTCAGCCCTTTCCGGATGTCTGGGAGCGACGATCAGCTTTGTCCGGCCGAACCTTCCTCTTAGGATCTCAAAAGCCCTTAGGACTTGCTCGTCTTCTCCGGTGTGTGTACTTCCCGCTATGAATATTTTATATCTGTCAGCCTCAAAAATTTTCTTCCATCTCTCAGCTGCAGGCTTGTCTTTTCTTGACAAAAGGGCATCAGTTTTCGTGTCTCCGAGCAGATCGAGTTTTGCTTCGGGGACCCCTATTGAAATGAGCCTCTCAACGTCTCTCTTCTCTCTCAGGAATATCTCTGTAAAGAGACTGTAGACCGATGCTCCGATTTTTTTCGCTAAAGGCCCGTTCATGCGTTTCCATGTCCTGTCAGAGATCCTTCCGTTAACCAGGAAAGCGGGCACGGAAGCATCCCTGAGCTCCCACAGCATATTGGGCCACAGTTCGGTCTCTGCTGTGGCGAATGCCCATGGGTCCATACTTCTGACAGACCTTTGAACAAAATCTTTTTTGTCCCAGGGATAGTATATGTGGCGGTCAAATAGGCCTTCTCCCAGACGAAAGGCCATCTCTTTTCCCGTTTCAGTCGTCGTTGATATTACGATAGGTCCGTTATATCCTGAGTCTCTTGATGACCTTATGACAGGGATCAGCGCCTGTACTTCGCCGACAGAGACTCCGTGGACCCAAAAGGGCCTTCTTCCCGCAAGCTTTTCAAGCAATTCAGCTGACTGAAACCCCCTCCTCTCTTCATAGCCTTCGCTGTACTTATTTTTCAGTTTAGGCCATGAGAGAAAGAATACTGAATCGATGAGGGGCTGATAGAGCGATCTGAGAAGCGACAGCTAGGCCACCCCCGCCTTGAGTATTTCATGTATGTGGACCATACCTACCGGCTTGTCGTCTTCGACCGCGATCAGAGCAGAGACTTCCCACTCTTCTACTATACGGACGGCCTCAACGGCAAGTCTCTCGGGAGATATGACCCTTGGAGTACGAGTCATGCCCAGATGTACCGGCAGGTCAAGCCCCTGCACTCCCTCCCTTTCAATAAAACGCCTCAGATCGCCGTCAGTAAACACACCCACCAGTTTGCCGTCGTCATTGACGACCGCAGTTGCGCCATAGCCCTTGCTGGTTATCTCAAAAAGCGCATCCCTGACCAGTGCGGATTCCTTTGTCACCGGGAGTTTATCTCCGGTCCCCATAAGATCCCTTACCCTCAGGAGAAGTTTTTTGCCAAGCGATCCGCCCGGGTGGAAGAGGGCAAAATCCTCTTTCCCCAGACCGAGGAGGAGAGTCGCCATTCCAGCAACAGCATCACCGAGGGCCATCTGGAGCGTCGTGCTGCTTGTCGGGGCAAGACCGAGGGGATCGGCTTCCGATTCAACGTGGCAGTTCAAAACAACGTCAGCCTCCCTCGCAAGTGTGGAGGAGTTGTTTCCGGTCACTGCTATTATCGGTGCCCCCAACCTTTTAAAATATGGGATTATGTCAATAAGTTCCCTGGTCTCGCCGCTGTTGCTCAGGAAATAGCCCAGATCTTCACGGCAGACCATGCCGAGGTCCCCGTGGGCCCCTTCCGTTGCATGGAGAAAAAAGGCCGGGACCCCCAGCGATGCGAATGTTGCTGCAGTCTTCCTTCCGACATGCCCCGACTTGCCCAGGCCGGACACCACTACCCGTCCCTTGCAGCGGCTAAGAAGGTGCGCCGCAGAAACAAGCTCGTTGCTGACCCTTGATGCCGCTGACACCAGTGCCTCCGCCTCCTTCTGGAGGATGTTTCTCCCTGCTTTCAGCATCTCCTCATCAGAAAATTTCTTTTCTTCGCGTTCGTACGGAAGGTCCATATCTATTCACCTGCCCAGTCCAGAGAAGCAAATCCGATCTTTTCTTTTACGATCCTGTCGATTTCAGAAGTCTGCCTCAGCACCTCACGCATACTGCGAAGAGGCACCATATTGGGGCCGTCGCACTTCGCAGAATCCGGGTCGGGATGGACCTCCATAAAGAGGGCGTCTATCCCTACTGCGACCGCGGCACGGATCAAAGGCAGGACAAAGGATCTGTCCCCTCCGCTTCTGTCCCCCTGTCCTCCCGGCTTCTGCACACTGTGGGTGGCATCGAACATTACGGGAAAACCCAGGCCTCTCATTACGGGAAACGAACGGAAATCCACGGAGAGTTCATGGTAGCCGAAGGCCGTTCCCCTCTCGCAGAGGATGATCTCTTCGTTGCCGGCCTCCCGGCACTTGTTCACTACCGATCGCATGTCTTCGGGCGCCATAAACTGAGCCTTTTTGATGTTGAGGGGCTTGCCTGTTTTGCTTGCCGCGACCAGCAGGTCTGTCTGGCGGCACAAAAAAGCGGGGATCTGGATGAGGTCCACTGCTTCAGCAAGCTTTTCAGCCTGCCACGGTTCGTGCATATCTGTCACCACCGGTATATCAAGCCTGCTTCCTATATCTTTCAGCCAGAGGAGCCCTTCGTCTATCCCCGGTCCCCTGTAGCTCGCGATCGATGTCCTGTTTGCCTTGTCGAATGAGGCCTTAAATATATAACCGAAGCCAAATTCCAGGCAGAGTTTTTTCATCTCCTCAGCTATGGCGTATGCTCCGTCATAGCTCTCAAGCACACACGGGCCCGCCGCCACCGCAAGTTTATCTCCTCCTACTGTGATGTCTCGGACCCTGACTTTCGTTATCCTCTGTGACGGGTCATTGTTCATTCCTTACAACTCCTTTTCAGCGGTCGATCCCACTCCATTCCTTTTCTCGATAAAGGAACGGTATTTCTCGTATACGGTGCATCTATTATCCCATCCAAGCGCGGATGCGCAATACTCGACAACATGGTCAAGAGCACCTGTCCCGCCCAGGTTGCGTATCCCGGCATCCTTCATACTGTTCCTCAGATCGGGGTCGGAAAGTATTTTTTCGGCAGCTTTTGCCAGTTCCAGGGGATCCGCTTTTACAAGCACTTCAGCCTCTTTGAGAAGTTTTTTTTGTATCAGCTTGCCCTTCTCAAGAATTGAGACCACCGGTACGCCCAGGCCCGCGCACAGCTGGTTCGCGGTACCTCCCAGCCCTATAAGCAGCTCGGCCCGAACGGCAGCATCCGCCACTTCTCCGATGAAGATCCTGACTTTTGTCTCTTCAGACACGAGCATGCAGTTTTCAGGCATCAATATCCATCCCTCAAGGTTTTCGACCAGTTTGCCGACATCTATCATAGGGGCAGGGACCATGACAAAACTGCACTTTGTTCTCTCTGAAAGTTCTTTTGCAGCATCAAGTATAAGTTTAACATCATCGTAAGTTCTGGGACGGCTGCCGGGCAGAAGAAGCACCCTGGCCCCCTCCATGCCGTTCCAAACGTTCGCTTCAGGCCTCTCCTTGTCTATCAGATCCATGACCGGGTTGCCGCAGAATTCGGCATTGACGCCACCTGCCCTGAGCTCTTCAGCAGTCTCAGAGTCCCGTGTCCATACAAACCTGCTCCTGTGCCTAAGCAGGAACTGCTCAACAGACAGATGTCCGCTCAGATGGACGGATTTTGCCGTTGCGACAAGCACCGGTTTCATGCCCTGTCCCCAGAGCATACTTGCAAGAAGATATACATCGCCTACGCAGACCGGAGTCCTGTATCTACTGTAAAGGGACGAAAGGGCGCTCATCTGCGATGTTATTGAACTCCCCAGGCCGTGCCTCAGATCTTTGATAAACTCAATGATGCTGTATTTTATTACTCCTCCGCTTGGCATTTCTATCGAAGGGGAAAGCACCCTGAACCCTTCGTTCCTGTAATGCGTGCCCGATCCAACGAAAGCAAATGCAGAGACTTCCGCCGAGCTGAAGCGTTTTTTCATTTTTTTAGCAAGCACAACACCGATCGCATCCTCGCCATACCCGTTGGATGCCACCATCAGATTGGGCTTCAGCTTATCCATGACCTTAGTCCTGAACCCAAGGTCATCATCCAATGATACTACGATGCGGGGAATATATATGGGGATATCCAGATCCAGATCGGACGGAAGGTTGACAAGGTCCTTTTCCGTGCAGATAAACCCGTCCACATTCAAGCTGACTGCAAGTTCAACAAGTTTTTCAATGTCGTTTGCTGTAAAGATATGGTGGTCCCTGAAAGTGCGGTGCGCTGTTATCGATATGCCTTCCTGCTCCAGAAAGCGGTAGAACCCCGCGGGACTCCCTATCGCCGAGAAGGCTAGAAAACTGCCCTTCGGTCTGTCATCTGCCGGAGCGGTCCGTTCCCTTCCTCCCCGGATCTCTATCCATGATTCCATCCTGATCTCTGCCGTAAATATCTTTCGCGGATCAAGAAGCTTCTCCAGTTCCGCCCTGGTCGAAGCCAGCTGTTCCGGATCAGCCTGGTTCGCCTTGGTTATCACAAGGATGTCGGCCCTGCTGAAAGCTGACTTGGGCTCTCTCATTGAGCCGGCAGGGATAACATTGCCGTTTCCGAAGGGGCATGTAGCGTCAACAAGCACTATGTCCACATCACGCGCCATCCTCCTGTGCTGGAAGGTGTCGTCCGTGACCGCGACCTTGGCACCCAGCGAGGCAAGAAGGGTAACGCCCTGGACCCTGTCCTTGGATACGACTATCTTCACTCCCGGAAGCCTCTTTGCAAGCATGAGCGGTTCGTCCCCGGCCGTATCCCTATGGGTGCTCTCCTCGTCCTGTCCTATCCAGATCGGACCATGTTCCCTGGTCCTGTATCCCCTGCTTACCAGCCCGGCCTCTATGCCCGCTTCCTGAAACTGCCTGACGACAAGCTCTGTCATGGGAGTCTTGTTGGTTCCTCCCAGGCTGTTGTTGCCAATGCTCACGACTGGAAGCGGAGGCTCGGTAACACTCAGCAGACCCCTTGCGTACAAGTTTATCCTTAGCTTCATCCACATACGGGTGATAAACTGGAGCGGGTATAAAAGTACCCAGGGAGAGATCTTTTTCTCCCCCCTGGCATATCTAAGATAACTGCGCAGCAACTTTGACATTTTCTTCGCCGTGTTCTCCGTTGCTCGCCATGAAGAGCCTGTGATAGTGTCCCTTCATTGAGATCAGTTCTTCATGTGTGCCCTGTTCCACAAGTTTTCCGCCTGAAAGGACCGCGATCCTGCCGGCATCGCGTATAGTTGAAAGCCTGTGTGCAATTATTATCGAGGTCCGGCCTTCCATGGCCTTTCTCATGGCATCCTGAACCTGCTGTTCAACAAGCGCATCGAGCGAAGATGTCGCCTCATCCATTATCAGTATCCTCGGATCCCTTACTACAGCCCGGGCGATGGCGATACGCTGTCTCTGTCCTCCGCTCAATGTAACTCCCCTCTCACCCACGCCTGTATCAAATCCGTCAGGAAGGCTCCTTATAAAATCTAGAATACCTGCGATCTCCGCAGCTTTGATCAGGTCGGCGTCAGTGACCCCCTCAAATCCGTATCCTATGTTGTATGCGAGGGTACCCTTCATGAGGACAGGATCCTGGGGGACGACACCTATCTGTCTTCGGTACGTTTTAAGGTCCAGCTGCCTGATGTCTGTACCGTCGATCAATATCCGGCCCTTCTGAGGGTCGTAAAACCTCATCACCAGGTCTGCCAGCGTCGATTTTCCCGCACCGGTAGATCCAACTACGGCTACCTTCTGCCCGTTTACTATCTCAAAATCCAGTCCTTTGAGCACCCAGGCCTTGTCGTTATATGCAAACCAGACGTCCCTGAAAGAGATGCGTCCCTCCATCGGACTAAGGACCACAGGGTCATCGGGCAGAGGGACTTCGTTCTTCTCATCAAGTATCTCAAATACCCTGTCAGCAGATGCCACACCCTGCTGTATTGTGCTTATCACCCTGCTGAGTACCCTTATCGGCTGAACAAGAAGTCCTATGTACGTAAGAAACGCAAGGAGTTCGCCGGCCGTGAGCCTGCCTTTTATGACATCCCTTCCTCCGAACCACAGGATAAAGGCAAGCGCGGCAATAAGGATGACCTCGACTATTCCTTCAAGAAGTCCCCTGACCTGCGTTCCCTTCATCACAGCCTTGAAATGCCTGTTGCTCTCATCTTCGAACCTCGCATATTCTTTTTCTTCCGTCACGAAAGCTCTGACTATCCTTATGGATGAGAGCGCTTCCTGAGCTATGGCCGCGACCATCGCGAGCTTTTCCTGTATGGTCCCCCCCACTTCGCGCAGTTTGGATGAGGCTTTGTCTATCACCAGAACTGCCAGCGGGGTGACCACGAAAGTAACAAGCGTAAGCTTCCAGTTTATGAAGAGGAGGAAGCAGATTATCCCGATAAAAGTGCAGCCCTGGACCACGAAATCGACAACGACTGCTGCGAGTATGTTTTGGAGCGTCGCCACGTCGTTGGTTATCCTTGAGAGAAATTCTCCGGAGCGCTTGCTGTAGAGTTTGGCCAGGGAAAGCCTCTGTGTGTGGTCATATAATTCCAGCCTTATGTCTATTACGACCTTCTGGCCGACCCACGTCATAAGATACATGTGACCGTAACCGAAGAGGGCCTTAAGGATATAGAGCGCGACGATACCGAAAGCCAAAAGGTCGAGTGTGGAAGATTCCTTGTTGATGAGGACATCATCCACGACGTTTTTTATCAGCCACGGCGGGATGATCCCGAATATCGCGGAAAGCACCATACAGGCCAGAGCAGCCGCAAGCCTCATTTTATAAGGCCTGCAGTAACTCAGCAGACGGATGTATGATGACCAGGCTTTTTTGTCTTTCAGTGAGAGCATCTCATGCCGCCCCCATTATCCTTTTCGCCCATGATTCGCAGACTCCCGTCTCCCCAAGCATCTTCCTTGCAAGCTCCATCTTCCGGCCAATTCCGGCCTTAAAATCATCGTCGCCCTCAAGCCACCTCATGGTCTCCCTGACAAGATTTTTCGGCGTCGCCTCTTCCTGCATCAGTTCCGGGAAGAGTTCGGCGTCAAGAAGTATATTGGGGATAGTGTAATATTTTGTTCTTACAAGGAGCCTTGCCACAAATGCCGAGAATGAGCTCAGCCTGTATGCCACTACCATGTAACAGCCCAGCATCATTGCCTCGACTGCCACGGTCCCGCTTGCTGCTACAGAACAATACGAGGCGGCGAGGAGATCCCTCCCCGGACCTGTATATAAGTCAAATTTATTGCCTTCAAGATGCTCTTTCATCGCTCTTCTTTTCTTCTCATTCAGACCTGGGGCGATCGAAAAGACCGGCCGCCATCCCCTCTCTTTAAGTTCAGAGGCTGCTTTCTCCATCAGCGGCAGAAGGTTCTTTATCTCGACTCCCCTGCTTCCCGGAAGAAACGCCACAAGCCTTTTGTCATCCCTGAGGCTTTCCGGAAGATTGCCCGCCAGCGCAGCCCTGTCAGCAAATTCCTCTGTCATGGGATGTCCGGTCCAATAGCTGCTGCAGCCGTTTTTCAAAAGAAATTCATGCTCAAACCTGAAAAGCGGAAAACACTCATCGACTACAGCAGCGATCTTTTTGACACGACCGCTTCTCCAGGCCCATACAGTAGGCGGAGAGATGTAAAATACCCTCCCTTTATATCCCTTTGACCTCAGCTTCTGCACCAGCCGTATGTTGAAGTCAGGGCTGTCGGCTATAACGACGCTTTCTGGCCCCTCCTTCATTATTCTCTCCGCCATATCATTGAGCTGTCTGTACAGCGAGGGTATTGATGAGAGGACCTCTGCTATGCCTAGGAGCTGAAGCTCTTCTCCGGGCCATTCGACCCTCACTCCGGCCTCTCTGGGCTCTTTGCCTCCCATGCCCCATATATCTCCTTTATAGCCGAGCCTGTGCAGCTCCCTGGCAACAGAGGCCGTGTAGTGGTCTCCGGATGCCTCTCCCGAACTCAGGAAGATCGACACTGTTCAATACCAATTACGGCAATTTTTTCTTTTTCCGCAACGGAACGGAACTCTTCCGGATCCATTATCAGAGTCCATCCCGCATGCAGGACAAGACAGGTAAGCTTTGCCTGTGCCATGTTCCTCAGCGTGTTGGGTCCCACGGTCGGAATGTCATACCGTTCATCCTGGTCAAGCCTCATCATCTTCACCACTGTTCCGCCGGTGCAGAGAGAGCCGGCCCTCAGAAGCGTGGCATCAGTCCCCTCCATAGCTTCGACGGCAACGACCGAACGTTTGTTAACGACCACGGTCTGTCCGAAAGAGAGGGGTACGAGGGTCCTGCAGATAGAGAATCCATACTCCGCATCAGCTTTCTCGTCCGTTGTGGGTCTTCTGCCTGCAATGTATCCCGGCTCTGCAAGCAGGTCCGGGATTATCTCCCTGTAACTCATGACCTCGAATCCTGATTTTTCAAGAAAATCCACAAGGGCTCCCAACAATGAGTGGTCGTCCCTGAAGACAAGGCTCGCAAGAAATCTCTGCGTGGTAAGATCGAAAAGTGAGGGCTTGAATGCGAGAGTCTTGGATATGAGTCCGGCCATTATTATTTTTTTTACTCCGCGGCTCTTCATATCTTTAATGGTGGATCCGATATCGGGCTTGACAATATTTACAACTTCAAGTGCGAATTTTGATATGTCGCCAACTTTCTCCCTGACTGAGTAAACGACCGGAGGCGTCCCCATGTCGGTGAGCCTGCTGGCTATCACTACAGGCAGATTTCCGTCTCCCGCTATCAGGGCGATCTTGTTTTCCATCAATTATTCCTCCATATAACGTATCTTATGCTGGATCAAGCACTATATAATTGTCACTCATATAAAGGGATTTTAGTCACTCAGATCTTCGGAGCCATCGGAAAAGTATAGCACAGAGGCCTGCCGTAGCGTATAGCCGGAAGCCGTCCGATATTACCCTGTGCTGTCATTTGAACTTTTTGTCATCCCAGGGCTACATCCAGTACCATCATCACGGCAAAGCCGAAGAGGACCCCCATGGTCGCGAGGTCTCCGTTTCCGCTGGATTGTGATTCCGGAACGACCTCTTCGACCACAACAAATATCATAGCACCGGCAGCATAAGCCAGAGCATAGGGAAGGACAGGGCGGGCTATCTGCACCAGGACCGCACCGAGCAGGGCAAATACTGGTTCGACTACTGCGGAAAGCTGGCCGAATAAAAATGCCTTATTCCTGCTGAGTCCCTCCCGGCGGAGCGGCATGGATACGGCAAGCCCTTCCGGAAAGTTCTGGAGCCCTATCCCCAATGCAAGAGCCACTGCCCCTGCAATTGTCGCTTCGGGCATGAGGCCTATGGCTCCGAAGGCTACCCCTACGGCCATTCCTTCCGGTATATTGTGCAAAGTTATTGCCAGGATAAGAAGAGTGGTCCTTCTCATCCTTGACGGGGGACCGTCAGGGGAAGTCTCTGCCATTCCGGGGTGAAGGTGCGGCATAAGCATGTCAAGAAGCCTCATTGAGATGCCTCCGAGAAGGAATCCGATGAAGGGGGGCAGCCATCCGGGATATCCCAGCTCTTCGGATATCGATATTGCCGGGGCGAGAAGTGACCAGAAGCTGGCTGCTATCATAACTCCTCCGGCAAACCCCAGCATTACGTCAAGAACCTTCTGATCGGGCCTTTTCGCAAGATAAACTCCCGATGCGCCCAATGCCGTCAGCCCCCATGTAAAGCAGCCTGCCAATAATGCCTGTACCGGAGCTGAAGCTCCCACAAACCAATCCATAGGCATGTCTCCTCCTGATCCGATTTTTGTATATGACTTTTGCTTTGGGGTCCTTGCAGTCATTTCCCCTATTACCCGGACACTGCTGCCCGTTATCAATAATTATTTCATAGTTGTTATATAATATTCTCTCAGAATGCGGGAGGGGAAGCCAGTGTTTTCTGCCGATAGGACAAATGAATGGTTCAAAGGTTTCACAGATGATTATAAGGTCAGAGGGGCACTTCACCCAATGCTTGATCTCAAGCTCAAACACAGCAGGAGGGTCTCTGCCATATGCTCTGAAATAGCAGACTCCATGGGATGGGACGAATACGGCGACAACTGGCTTGCATTTACCGCAGGGCTTCTGCACGATGTGGGAAGATTCCCACAGTACAGCATGTACAGCACATTCTTTGACAGCGCAAGCGTCGACCACGGAGACCTGGGGGCAGAAATAATAACGGAAAAGTTTGAGTGGGAGGGTATCCCTGAAAATTTCAGGGATAACATTATTGCCGCAGTCAGGTTCCACAACAAGAAAACAGTCCCTTCCGACCTTAAGCTCGGAGCGTATAAATGGTCATGCCTTGTCAGGGATGCAGACAAGATAGATATTTACAGAATGGTGGAAGAACGCATGGACAACGGCACTATCTATGAGATGCTGCCAAGGCACCGGATGTCCGAAGGGCTTTCACCCGGACTGGTTGAAGAAATAAGGGAGACCGGTACGGGCTCCTATTCAAATGCCAGATCCCTTCAGGACTACAGATTGATCCAGCTTACGTGGGGGTGTGACCTTAACTTCCCCATATCAGTTGCTACGTTAAAAGAAGAAGGGATAATAGAGAGGATCCGTGAAGACCTCAGCCCCTATGGAATAAACAACCTAGTTGATAAATTGGTAAACCGGATCTATTCTATGACATAAAAAGGGGGAGAACACCAGATAAACAGGAGTCTCCCCTTATAATGGCCGATGCCTTTGTTGACTTGACCTGCAGTTATTGAGCTTCGAACATATCCTTGCCTACACCGCATACAGGGCAGGCCCAGTCATCAGGGATCTCCTCAAATGGCGTTCCAGGGGCGACTCCTGCATCAGGATCTCCTGCTTCCGGATCATAAACATAACCGCAAACGGTGCACAAATACTTTTTCATAGTCCATAGTCCTCCTTTTAGGTTGGGCCTTTGCCAATGGCCACTAATACTGAAATCATTATCATTTTAACATTGTTTTTCAAATACGGTAGAAAGACTGATCAAGTTTTTCTGTAAGCCTCTTTGCTCCTCTGTCAATTATAAGATAATTGTCTTCCAATCTCAATCCTCCCCAGCCTTGAATATATATCCCGGGTTCTACAGTGACCACATCTCCCGGTTTCAGTTCGTATGAATATTTAGAGGAAAGATAAGGCGGCTCATGGATCTCGATCCCAAGACCGTGCCCCAGTCCATGAGTAAAGTATCTGCCAAGTCCCACGGATTCTATGACATCGAAAGCCGTCTTATATACATCCGTTCCCGCGGCCCCCGGAGAGAGAGCCTTGGCTGCGGCCTCGTGGGCACTGAACAGGATGTCATGATAATGTACAGCGCGCTGATCTGGTTCACCCAAAGAAAAATTCCTTGTTATGTCACAGAAGTACCCCATGTACCTCACTCCAAAATCGACAGTTACCCATTCGCCATCTGCCATTTTCTTTCCGGTGGCCCTTCCGTGAGGCATTGAGCTTCTTTTTCCTGATGCGACTATCATGTCGAATCCGGTCTCGCCTCCAAATTTGTTTATGTGGAAATTGAGCAGTGCCTCAAACTCTTTCTCTGTCATTCCGGGCATTACGCTTTCAAGGGTAAGCAAAAAGGCCTCTGCTGCTATCTCTCCGGCTTTCATGATACATTCTGCCTCGTGCCCGTCCTTTGAGCGTCTAAGTTCGGATATGATGTGGGTCGCGTCGCTCCACCTGGTCGTTTTTGCTGAAGATAGCTTTTCCCATGTGGCGTGGGATGTCTTTGATGCTTCGCAAAGGATCTTTTGTGCTCCGTGAGCGGATATGCTCCCAATAACATCGTCTGTCAGGCTGTTCTTTTGGGCAAGGACCGGATGGGGCGACTGGGTCTCTCCCTGTTCCCTGTACCTGCCGTCAAGTATGAGCTCCGCAGAATCCTTGTATATCACCAGCGCACCTGATGTTCCCCTGAAACCGCTCAGGTAGTATAGGGTCTCCCAGTTGAAGCCCTCATCCGTGATGACGACAAAGGCATCCGTACCGGTTTTTGCCATCTCTTTCCTGAGCCTTTCAGCTCTCTTTACTATATAGCCTTTACTCATACTCAGGTCCTTCCATCTTGAGAAGTCTCCACAACTCTTCGGACGGTTCAGGAACAGGCTTCACCAACCTATCTCCCATTGAGCCGACTACAGCTGCCTCAATGCCTGTCTTTGCAAGTTGCTCCAGTGCCTCCGCCGTCCTGTCTTCAGGCACGGCAGCGAGAAGGCTGCCGGAAGCTATCAGCCGCAGGGGGTCGAATCCAAGCTTCTCCGCGGCTCTTTTTGTCAGGGGATGGACAGGCACGGAAGAGTAGTCTATCTCAGCCTGAAGTCCGCTAAGCGAGGATATCTCCCCGACTCCTCCCATGAAGCCGCCCTCTGTCGGATCGTGCATGAACTTCGCTATTTCTCTCAAGGCTTTTGACTCTTCAAGCACAGAAGTCTTTTCAGCCCAGGATAGAAGTTCTTCTGTCTCGGACTCCGACATGAAGTGTTTCAGAAGCTCAGGCTTGTCCGAGGCAAGTATTGACATCCCCTCTATTCCTATATGCTTAGTGGCGATAAGGGCATCTCCCGGACGGAGGTCGCCGGCTCTAAGCACCCTGTCTGCTGTTCCTATTAAGGCTCCCATAATGACCGGTCTCTCGTATCTGTCGTTGAATTCCGTATGGCCTCCGGCGACAGCGATCCCCTGGGCGAGGCATTCCTCATGTATCTCTTTCATTATACGTGCCGCCCCCTCCTCTCCCCATGAAGGAGGAAGGATGAGCGTAACTGCAAGATATGCCGGGTCTCCTCCCTTTGATGCGATATCATTGGAGTTGATCCGGACAAGCAGCCTTCCAGCGCCTTTTTCAGCTCCGACGATCGGGTCGGATGAAAAGACCAGATACTTTCCTCTTGGCCATTCTATGACCGCTGCGTCCTCACCAACTGCCGGGCCTATGAGAAGTTCCTTTCTCTCTGCCCCGACATAGCGCAGAACGTTGCGTTCAAGAGCCTTCGGAGAAAGTTTCCCTGATGGGAGTTTTTTAATTTCGTCCACAGCCGCTCACCTGTTCCTGATCGAATAGATACATCCGCAGTGATCCTGTCTGTAAAGTCCCAGCAATTTGCTTTCCTCTACCGAGCGTTTGAACCCATCATTTTTTC
Organism: Synergistaceae bacterium DZ-S4; assembly: GCA_025943965.1. NCBI lineage: Bacteria > Thermotogati > Synergistota > Synergistia > Synergistales > Synergistaceae > Caenicola > Caenicola nitritireducens. The sequence goes on along the minus strand of JAPCWD010000002.1, from coordinate 68,466 downwards.
GCCAAACCCTGTGGATCCATTGCAGACCATGCTCAGATGCAACCTTTTCGCCAATTTTATTTATAACTTGCGGATCCTTATGAGGACTTATTGTAAGTGTGGTCGTCAGGCAGCCTGCTTCAATCTTCACGGCGTATCTGGCTGCTGCCCCCAGCTGGAGTTCAAAGCAGAGAGGGCATCTTTTGCCACCCTCCGGCTCTGAAGCAAATCCTTCTGTAAGTGAGATCCACGTTTGCGGATCATATCCCATAATGTGGCAGTCCATCCCTTTTATGCGGCAGAGAGATCTGACAGCATCTGCCCTTTTGATGAACTCTTCCTCCGGGTGTATGTTGCTGCCATAGAAAAACCCAATTGTCCGATACCCCTCTTTCAGAAGCTCTTCACCAGGAACGGTGGCATCCGGAGCACAGCATATATGGAGGATCAGTTTCTTGTTTTCATCCATCCGGCAGGTCAGAACGCTGTTTATTTCTGATCCTCCTCGGTTCCTTCGGCTTCGGGATCGGCTTCAGCCTCGTCATTTTCTGTGTCTGCAGTGACCTCTTCCCTCAATGGGAGGGTCTTGACCGCAAATATCAGATAGCCGGTGTGTCCGATCATGACATCTTCCGGCCTTATGCGGTTCGGTTCGGTCTTATAGTAGCGCAGCATGAGTTCGACTACCTGAATGTCGGCAAATCCGAATTCATTGAGCCTGACAATGGTATCTGAGACCTGGTTCGTTGTCGGCACAAGTATCCCGAGGTGGTTCCCCGGCGCAAGCGCCTCATATGCCTTGTCTATGTACTCCCATGGAGTCGGAACATCGAGGAATACCGCGTTTGCATTCCTCTCCTTGAAGCCATCATCGAGGGACCTTACGTTGAACTCGATCCGGTGGGCAACTCCCCATTTTTCGGCGTTCTTCTTTGCAAGCGCCGAAAATTCCTCTCTCCGGTCATAGGTGCATACCTTGCCTTCGTCACCCACGAAGTGGGCGAAAGTACAGCAGAGGCTTCCCGAGCCTGTACCGCACTCAACGACCGTACAGCCAGGAAAGATGTTCAGGTGCTGGAGTATAAACCCGGCGTCTTTCGGAAAGACGATCTGGGTCTGCCTCTTGATTCTCCTCGTGTATCCGGCAAGGGTAGGCCTCAGCAGGTAATATACCTCTCTTTTGGGAGTAACGATCCCCTCGCCGTACTCGCGTTCCATAAGCTCTGTGTGTTTGATCTGCCCAAAATGTGTCCCCTGCGACATCCCCGGAGTCACTTTTATGAGGAAATTGTCCCCTTTTTTAGGGTTCCAGATAAATACCAGATCTCCCGCCTGTATCATCTATTTCAGCGATCCTTTTACAGCTTCGGATATGTCCTTCGGAGAGAGTTTCATCTCCGCCATCACCTCATTGCCGGGGCCTGAGCACCCATAGTGGGTCACGCCAAGATTTACCATCGTGAGAGCCTTGCCTGCACGGGCTGCCATCATTGCCGCTATGGATCCTATTCCGGTGTTGACATGATGGTCTTCGCAGGTGATAAGAGGCATATCTCCGACAAGGTCGAAGAGTTTCCCTGCATCCATTCCAAGGGGAGAAGCACAGTGAAGGACTTTCACGCTGATCCCTTCCGCCGCAAGAAGATCATGCGCTGCCAGCGCACGGCCGGCGAAATGTCCCATTGAAAGTATTGCCGCATCCTTCCCCTCTCTCAGAACATCTACATCGCCATATGTGAAAGTATAGCCTTCTCCGTAGAATGGTGTACCGTCCTCTTTCAGAAGGACGGGGAGTACGCTCCTGCCCATTGCCATACAGACATTGCCGGGTTCCTTCAGCATCCATCTTGTGGCCCTGTCCGTCTGGTTGGGATCCGCAGGGACAATGACCTTCCATCCAAAAGTGTTGCGGAAGAGGCCGACGTAATCAATGCACTGGTGGGTCATCCCGTCTTCGCCGACATCGAGCCCAGTGTGGGTGAGGACAGTTTTTGCCGATGCCTTGTTGATGTCGTTCAGCCTCTGCTGGTTGTAGACTTCATCTGCGCCGAAAACGCCGAAACCCGCCCACAGGGAAACGACTCCGGCCGCAGATGCCGCTCCCGCAACTGTCGCCGTCGAGTGTTCCTGGATGCCTGCCTGTATGAAATTATCGGGACATGCCTTTGCAAAACCGTCAACTTTAACAGATCCCGCCAGGTCGCAGTCAAAGACTATTATCGGAGTACGCCCCTCTTTTTTGTAATTGAGTTCGCCTACCTGGGCCAGGGCTTTTCCGAATGCGCCCCTGTTGTCCTTTTTGTCGTCTTTCGTATATGTCAGAGGAGTCCCCGTATCCAAGTCCGGTATGCACACCTCCGCCTTGCGTCCTTTGGGAAGATCTCCCTTTCTGATCTCGAGCGCCTTCTCGAACATCTCCATATCTGCGCCGAGTTCACGGAGTGCCGTAGCAAGATCTTCGCCTGAGGCCGCCTTGCCGTGGTAATCCGGAATGTTCTGCATGAATGAGACACCTTTTCCCATGACTGTCCTGCAGAGTATGACGAAGCATCCCTCATGTGCGGCAGCGCGTCTCATCGCGTCATATATCTGTGAGTATGAGTGTCCGTCGCACTCAATGACATGCCATCCGTCGGCCTTCCAGAGATCCGGGATGTTCACGGGCATAACTTCCTCAATGCGTCCGCTGATCTGTATGTCATTCCAGTCGACAAGTACCGTCAGGCTGCTCAGCTTTTCCTTCGCGGCGATCCTTCTGGCTTCGGCCACCTGCCCCTTTACCTGCTCCCCGTCGCCCATCACGACCCATGTCCTGGAGTTTGATCCGCGGGCCCTGGCCGCAAGCGCGAAACCGACTCCCGCCGCAAGACCCTGTCCCAGGTTGCCTGTCCCCCAGTCAACTCCGGGGACATCCCTCTCAACATGCCCCTGGAAAGGGCTGCAGGTACGTCTGAAATTTGAATACATCTCTTCCGGCTTGAAAAATCCGTATGCGGCAAGCGCCGAGTAAAATCCTGCAGATGTGTGACCGTGGCTTATTACTATCCTGTCGCGTTCCATGCAGTCTGACTTATTCGGTGTGACATCGGCAGAGGCAAGAAGCGTCATGTATATGTCCATTGAAGAAAGCGCTCCGCCGGGATGTCCGCTCTTTGCGGCCGAGGTCGCTATTACCGACCATACTCTTCCTTTACGCGCCCTTTCCTTAAGTTCAGATGTCATTTCCGGGGTGATCTTAGCAGCTTTGAAGTTTCTCATTTCTGTTGTCGGATCCATTTCTTGATAACTCCTCTCAATAAACAGGGAAATTGGTTAAAACACAGACAGGACAATTGTAACCTGAATATTGATAATTTGGAAAAATATTTTTGATAGTTTATAATAACGAATCGCTTTATACTTGATGCGATCCCTTACAGCAGCTTTGAAAGTCAGGCAGGAGGAATAACTTTGAGGATAGCAGTACTGGTCAAACAGGTGCCGGCAGCCGACAATGTCAAAATAGATGAAAAAACCGGAACGATGGTCCGCGAAGGAGTAGAGGCCGAACTCAATCCGCTGGATCTGCACGCAGTCGAGGCGGCTGTCAGGATCAGTGAGTGCATGCCGGAAGGCACCACAGAGATAACAGCTGTGACCATGGGTCCCCCGCAGGCAAAAAAAGCCGCGGCCTATGCTGTTTCTATGGGCTGTGACAATGGCGTCCTTATCTCGGACAAAAGGTTCGGCGGATCTGATACTCTCGCAACATCAAGGACATTGGCGAAAGCGCTTGAAAAACTGGGCCCCTTTGATCTGATACTTGCTGGCGAAAGGGCGACGGACGGAGAGACCGGACAGGTCGGGCCGGCTGTCGCAGAATTTCTCCGCATGCCGGCCTTAACTTATGTGAGCTCCATTGATGAACTGGATCAAGGGCATATAAAAGTTACAAGGTCTGTAGAAGGCGGGCATGAGAAACTTGAAGCCCCGATACCCGCAATGGTCATGCCTGTGAAGGAGATGAACATTCCCCGGCTTTGCACTCTTGGAGGCAAGCTTCGCGCCAAAAAGACGGAGATCCACGTGATAAATGCGGATGACTTGGGCCTTGACGAGGATTCGACGGGCCTGAAGGGTTCTGCGACTTGGGTCATCAATGTTACATACCCTCAGATGACAAGAGAGGGAAGAAAGATATCATCATCGGCCGGTACGAAGGACGCTGTCAAAGCTATAGTGGATCTCCTTGAAGAGAAAAATTGTCTGGAGACGGCAAGATGAACGGCACAAAAAATGAAGTCTGGACACTGGCAGAAGTCAGAGGAAGAGTTATACATCCGGTCTCAAAGGAACTTCTTGCCTGGGGAAGGGAGCTCGCAGATTCTATGTGCGCCCCTCTCGCAAGCATCCTGGTGGGATGCGGAGTATCTTCGAGGGCAGAAGAACTTATCACGGCAGGGGCGGACAAGGTCTACATAGTCGACGACCCGTCGTTTGAAAATTTTCTCTGCGATGCGCAGGTAAGCATACTTGAAGATCTGACCGGCAGATACAGCCCCTCCATACTGATCGCCTCGGCTACGACAAGGGGCAGGACAGTCATGCCGATGCTCAGCGCCAGGATCGGCTGCGGACTTACGGCGGACTGCACTGAACTTTCGATAGACCCCGGATCCGGCAGACTGATCCAGACAAGACCCGCCATCGGTGGCAACGTCATGGCTGACATAAAGACAAAGGGACGGGATCCCCAGATGTGTACAGTGAGACCAAAATCTAAAAGACCCCTTGAACCCGACAGGTCGCGTAAAGGCGAGCTGATAAGAATATCCCCCTCTCAGGATCTGCTCGGATCTGCGCTGAAATTCCTCGGGTTCACGCCCGAAACATCTGTAGGACTGCCAATTCAGGAAGCGGAGATAATCATCTCCGGCGGCAAGGGCATGAAAAACGCGAAAAATTTTGCAAAGCTTGAGAAACTTGCAAGACTCCTGGGAGGGACCGTCGGAGCTTCACGCATGGCGGTCGATCTGGGCTGGGCGCCCTATTCTGCCCAGGTAGGACTCAGCGGCAAATCTGTCACTCCAAGGATATACCTGGCCTTTGGGATATCCGGTGCAGTCCAGCATATTGCCGGAATGTCAGGTGCGGAAACGATAATAGCAGTCAACCATGATCCCGAGGCACCGATCTTCAGAGTGGCGGACCTGAGCATTCAGGGCGACGCAACGGAGGTCCTTGATGCCCTTATAGATTCCCTGAAGAAAAGGCAGAGCTAGAGATGGATACCTACGGCAGACTGACGGAGAAAATGATCAGCGAACTCGCATCCGTCCTCGGTACAGGAGGAATCATAACTGACGACAGGGATCTTCTGGAAAATTATTCGTGGGATCAGGCAGGCAGGATATGGGGACACATGCCGGAGGCTGTAGTCCGTCCTGATAACACGGGACAGGTCAGCGCAGTGATGAAGATCGCCTCACATTACAGGATACCTGTTACTCCGAGGGGAGCCGGGAGCGGCCTGAACGGAGGGGCTGTTCCACTGGCAGGAGGAATAGTCCTCTCTCTTGAAAGGATGAACGCGATACTTGAGATAGACCCCGTCAACAGGGTTGCAGTCGTAGAACCGGGGGTCGTCACAAACGATCTCTGCAGGGCGGCGGCAGAGAAGGGCTTTCTGTACGCCGGATACCCAATGAGTACCGAGACCAGTTTCATAGGGGGCAATTTTGCAACTAACGCCGGCGGAGGAAAGGTCGTAAGATACGGCAGCACCAGGAGGCACATCTTGGGAGCCGAGGCCGTCCTTCCGTCGGGGGAGATAATGGAGCTGGGAGGCCGATACAGGAAAGATTCCTGGGGATACAACATCCTTCAGCTTCTGATAGGAAGCGAGGGTACGCTTGCCATCGTCACAAAGCTGATCGTGAACCTCGAACCCAAACCGGGAAAGACGGTCAATCTCCTCGCATGTTACCCCGATATCGAAAAACTGGTCGAAAGCGTTTCCAAGGTGATCAGTTCAGGGAAAAAAATCATTTCCTGTGAGTTCATGGACAGGAACCTTGTAAGATACACGACAGAATACCTAGGCTGCAGGCTGCCTGAACAGGAGAGGAGCGAGGGGTATCTTATCATACAGATCGAGGGCGACAACGAAGAACAGCTTGAAGAGAGCTATGAAGCAGTCGGCAAGATCTGTTTGTCCTGCGGGGCTTTCGAAGTTTTTGTGGCAGAGAGCAGGACAGATTCCGCGGCAATGTGGAACGTCAGGCAGAACGGCCTTGAGGGCATGAGGGCCAAAGATCCCCACGCATGCAGTTCAGGAGACCTGATGGTCCCTCTCTCCGCCGTACCGGAAATGCTCAGGAGGATAGACGCCGCGGGTCGGGAATGGGGCCTAGAAATGGGAATAATTGCCCACATCGGCGACGGAAATATTCATCCTATTCCCATAAAGCCTGAGGGGATGACTCCGGAAAAGTGGGCAATTTACTCTGAAGAATTCTTCGAAGCGCTTATAAAAGAGGCGATAGAACTGGGAGGCGTCGGCAGCGGCGAGCACGGTGTCGGACATGTCAAGCAGCATATAATCACACAGAGCAAATCCCCCGCTGAACTCGATCTCTTAAGGGGCATCAAGCGCTCATTTGATCCGCTTAACATTCTTAACCCGGGCAAAATGTTTTTCTCCCTGGGAGATCAATAAAAATTAGTTGACATTTACAGAGCATCAATATAAAATTTCCGCAATTTGAATATTCCCCGGCCGGGCAAAGGAGGAAACGTTATGCTTCATAATATCGTATTCGGAGCAATGTGCATGATGATACGCGGCATCGGCGGATCCTGTCCTGAAATGGTCGGCGCTTAGTCAGCACTTGCCATATCAAGGCCGGACCCGCAAAGGGTTCGGCCCTTTAATTTTTAGAGATCATAATATACGAGGAGGATAAAAAATGAAGAAAGTCTTGATCATCGCAATAATGGCAGCAATACTGATCCCCGCGGCATCCTTTGCTGCAGATAAAAAAATTGTGATAGGTGTCACGCCCTTTCCCGCAAAAGACATAGCGGCAGTGGCAAAAGAGGTCCTGAAAAAGGACGGATATGAGCTTATCATCAAAGAGTTCACTGACTTCGTCCAGCCCAATTACGCGCTTCAGGACAAGGACCTGGATGCCAATTTCTTCCAGCATGTCCCCTATCTTGAAAACATGAAGAGGGAGAAAAAACTGGACATAGTACCTTTGGTAAAAGTCCATCTCCTTCCGATAGGAATATATTCACAGAAGATCAAATCACTGAAGGATGTAAAAAAGGGTGCGGTCGTGGCAGTCCCTAACGACCCAACAAACGGATACCGCGCATATAAGCTGCTGGAGCGCGAAGGTCTGCTGAAAATGGACCCGGCGAAGAAGGACCTGACGGCAAGAGACATAATCGAAAATCCAAAATCGCTGAAAATTATCGAGCTTGAGGCTCCGCAGCTTCCAAGAAGCCTTCCCGATACAACGCTATCAGTGATCACTATGAACTTTGCAGTCGACGCAGGTCTCAATCCGACAAAGGAGGCCCTCGCGCTTGAGGACAAGGATTCGCCGTACGCGGTAGTCCTTGCCGTAAGGTCTCCTGACAGGGATACCCCGGCGACAAAGGCCCTCTCCAAGGCCCTCAACTCACCTGAAGTCAAAAAGTACATCAACGATGTACTCTCTCCCAAGGGAGTAGTTCCGGCTTTCTAAAAAAGATGACTTAAGTACCTCCGGAAAAAGATAAGGCCGGGATGCCAAATCAAATCCCGGCCTTATCTTTTTTATGCTGATCCTTAAGCTTAAATGTAGCCGTTCTCTTTGAGCACCGCTTTTGCCTTTTCGATCCTGGAAGCTGCCATTTTTATTACCGGGCCGGTGCAGCCCATCGAGGATTCTGCATAAATGCCCTCTTTCCACAGAGCCTTCACAGCGTCTTCTATCTCAAGGACGTCGATCCCGTGAATTTCCTCGTCCGTCGGTTCTGCCGGCGGAGCCTTGACATCTTCCTCTGCCGACGGCTGTTTGGGCTGGATCGATGAAAGTATATCCGCCAGGCCCGCCTTTTTTGCCGATTCCAGTTCTGCTGCGACAAGCCCCGGCAGACCGCCTTTCACGCACCTTGCGTTCAGGGAAAGGGCTGACGCTATTACAGGGGCCCCTGAGGCCCTCGATATTATCGAGACGACCCTGTCCCAATCCTCTCCGGCCGAGGGACCGTATCCCCAGCCAAGAGCTTCGTAATTGCCTCCCGTGTTCCATGCCGAGAAAAGTTTCATCAGGACATTCCCGGTCAGCGTGTCGGTCACACATACATCCACCGAACCTGCTAGGAGGTCGTTGCCCCTCAATATGGCCCCGCCGTCTTTTCTCATGCTTGATCCGAAATTGATCGGATAGCCTCCCTCGTTCAATTTATGGAGGGCCCTGAAAACGGTCTGGGCTCCGTCAAGATTAAGTATGCCTACAGTAGGAGACACGATACCGTCCGCCTTTGCTGCGGCGATCCCATATATGGCGTTCCTTACCATGGCCTCAGCACGGTTGGATGAGGATGTGCCTGTGGACGAGGCAATAAAGCACGGCCTCGCCTTGGCCGGTGTCAGAACTTTGCCTATCGTAGCAACGCCAAGGGGAAAGGGGTAGTGCAGGGCAACTGCGCCCGATATGATGCCTTTTTGAAGCGCGTCTTCCATGGCCTTGGATATATCCGCCTCGCATGCAGGTGTCTCTATACATGCCATTCTTTCCGACCCTTCGCACTTCGGACCTATCAGCACCACATTAAGAGAGGGATCGTTCTGCATGGCAAGAGAGGCTCCCCTTAGAAGTTCCCCGCTCCCAAGCTCGCTTCCGTATGACATTAGTCCAATGTTGACCTTTTTGACGCAACCGCCTTTTACTTCCTCAACGAGTTCAGCAAGGACTTCGCCTATCAATTCCCTTGTCCTCTTTCTTTCATCCATCTCTCTGCACCCTTACTTTTTGAGTCCTGCCGCAAGTTCTCCCAGGGCTTCAAGGATCAGCTCGCGGATCTCTTCTCGTGTGACGCCCTTTTCACCCTCAGTTTTACCGGAAACCGGCATTTCCATAAGGAAGGAGGCCCCGTCGGCAAGGTTTGTAAGCCTGCCGAGGAATAGGCTCCCCTTTCCTATTATCATGGCTCTTTTGATCTTTCCGGAACTGATGGCCTCGGCAGCATGCCCCATGTAGGGGACACCCGAGGGTATGTGCCCCTGGGTGTGGGCAAAGCCCTTCATTCCCCGGCTGCTTATAAAATCAGCCATATCGGTCTTCTCGATCTGTTTTTTCATTACCCCGAGCGCCGCTATCATTTTAAAGTTTGCTTCAGGAACATTTCCGGCCCCGGCAGGCAGTGTGATTTCGGGGTTGTGGAGCTCAGGAGCATATTTGTCCACGTCGGTCAGTGAGAGCCCCACCTTCTGCAGCGGTTCAAGGGTAAGTACACTTGTGACCGTCTGGGGCGAGGCCCCTGCTCCCACCGTATGTTTCCCTATGGCATCAAGCCTTATGACAGGAAGCTTGCCATCGTCGGGGACTATAAAGACCCCGAATGAGCCAAGGCAGTTCTCAAGTGCGGGCAGCGATTTTTTGACGTGGTCCCTGCTGTTCATGTAGAGCTTGGGAATGGCTCCCCCAGCTATTACCGCGACGTTTTTGCGCGTCCCGGCCGCCACCATCGAAGCCCCGGCAAGAACGGCATTTACCGGTCCCGCGCAAAATCCTCTGACATCACAGCCTGAGGCATTAACACATCCCGCTATCTCCGCGATGGCCTTCGCAAAGTTCCCTCCTCCGCGCTGGTTCATGTCTCCGGCTGCCTCTTCGGAGCATTCGATTACAAAATCTACGTCCCCGGCGCTTATGCCGCTGTTTTTGATCAGGTGCAGCAGCGAGAGAACGGCACTGGCCTTGCTGGTCATGTTTACGAGAAGTTCGTAAGCTGTCAGGTTTGGGTCGAACTCATGGCCCCTCCTGCTGCATCCGGCTATTTTGCCCCCGAAATAGAGGGGGAGGGCGGCCGCATTAGCAATTTCACGCTCGATCTCTTCTATTTCGTGGCCGGATTCGATCCGGGCGAGCATGTCTTCCCTTATGACAGGATTCTTTCCCAGTTTTTCCTTTACTCCGGCAGCAAAATCCTTCTCCAACCATACGAGATCGAAAACGTCACAGAGATCCAGCAGACCGATCGTTTCGTCCTCAGGCATTATTTCCCCGTATTTGCCGTACCTCACTGATGCCGGTTCCAGTTTTTCATACCAGGGCTGTTCTTTTTTTTCAAGTTCCTCAAGTTCCATAGCCCCAACATAAGCAAGGTTGGGTGCATATCTTGAACACTCGTCATAGTTCTGGACATGATCGGGAAGGAGGGATAGGAATTCCGAATCAGGATGTGATTCCCTCTCGACGAAGGGGGTATTCCCGTAGTGGAGCGCAAGCTCGGGAGTATGGTTCAGTGAATATGATGTTCCTTTGACTGCTGCGTTGGGCATCTGGCATTCCTCCATATTTGACCGCTGAATTATTGTCAGGTTATTGCAGTGCATCTATTTTAATTATAATTTTTTAAAAATTGGGAGTCTTTATTTGGTCGAATAAAAATTTCACAAAAACACCCACAAATTATATTCTGCCTAACATAATATTGAAAATATAAAAACTTACAAGTGACGACAGAACAGTCATTGCAGAGCGGACCATCCTGCCGTCATCTTGAATATAGGTCTTTCAGGCCGCAGGGATCGGCTAGTTGAATACTGTCTGTTCCCTGATCGGTGTCTTCAGAGCTTCGAGAGCTTTCTCAAGAATGCCCCTTCTGATCACCTTCTCCTCCTCGCGGCTCTTTGAGGGATCGCCCAGAGGATATGGTATTGCTACCGCAGGAACGATCCTGTTTGCTCCGACAGTCTGTGAGATCGGGACTATCGTGCAAATGTGAACGACTGCTATGCCTGTGGACTCAATTGCCTTGACCATCGTTGCTCCGCAACGGGTGCAAGTTCCTCAGGTGGAGGTGAGTATCACAGCATCAACGCCGTCTTTTTTCAGTCTCGCCCCTATCTCAGATCCAAATTTCTTGGCATTTGCGACCGGCGTCCCATTCCCGACTGTAGTAAAGAAATAGTCGTAGAGTTTCTTGAATTCCCCCTCCTTTTCCATCTCCCTCAGCACATCTATCGGAAGTACACGGTTAGGGTCGGTATTGGCATATGTCGGGTCATAGCCTCCGTGTGCAGTTGCGTAGGCTACTTCGTCAGCGCTCTGCACCCCGGCTATACTGTAAGTGCCGTACTTTGAGGCACTTGAGGCTTCGATGTGGTCAGGATTGCCCTTCGGGACGATACCGCCGGACGTAACAAGCGCTATCACAGCGTTTTTCATGTCCTTTATCGGCTCTGCCGGCGGTACCCTGTCAAAAACCGGCATCGGATATTCTGTCCTGAATTCCTCGCCCTTCAGTTTTTTGACAAGCATATCCACGGCACGCGCGGCACCTATCCTGTCATTGAAACGGTTGACCCTTACACCGCGTTCAATGTAGCCTTCATCGGCAGGGCTTCCCAAAAGCTCTCCGCGGAGTGACTTCATGATCAGTTTCGCCATCGCGGGGACTGCGTCCTTTATGCCTCTTGCACTGTCAGAGGTCTCAACGATATAGATGCCCTTCCTGTACATGTCGACTCCGGGATTCTCGGGGTACATGCCCGTAACGACCGGTATACCAAGTTTTTTGGACACTGCCTCGCTGACGGCACCACATGCCGTCCCGTAGCGTCCTGCGTTGAAAGCCGGTCCTGCGATGACCGCATCAGGTTTGAGATCTGAGATCATCTTTAATATCTTCTCTGCAGCCTCATCCATGTTCTCGGCAAAATATCCGTCGCCGCATATGACTGTGCCGACTATCTCCGCTTCATTTCCGAAAGCAGCCTTAAAGGCCATCCCGGGACCAAGTGCTCCATTGCGGGACTCGGGTCCGACACCAGCTTTTTCCTCTCCGCCTATTCCGGCGAAAAACTGATTAATGTAGTGAACTATCCTGTAAGTCATTATTTAACCTCCCCTACCAGGTCTCTGCCCCGAGCTTATTGAATCCCAGCTCGCATGTCGCGCCTGTGATCGCCTGAAGTTCAACTTCTATCGACCCGTCGGGTTTAAGTGATCCGTCAAAGCCTCCGGCTATTACATTTACATATTCAGTAAAACCAATGACCCTCTCCATCGGAGGAAGGACAACGATCATGTTGGCGTTACCTGCCGTAACAACAGCATTTGCCTCCGGCGCTGCATCTGCGAGGGATTGGCTTGCCCCGTCCCTTCCGGCGAACTCGTCGGTTATCAGGACCGTTTTTATTCCTGCCTTCTCCGCCTTGTGACAGTTCATGATGAGGTCAGCATCGGGATTTCCGAAACCCTCTTCGCTGATCACAAGGCCATCGACCCCGAACATTCCGGCGATCTTCACTGCGTATGACGAACTTCTTCTCTTGTCAGCAAGGGTGACGTTTTCATTTGTTATGATGACCCCGACGAAATTGATATCCTTACCGTGACGCTCGTAGAGAGATCTGATGACCGGATTGTTCTGGTGGACGTAGGTGCTGTTCTTGTCGCATGCAGAGACGCAGTTGCCTGAAACTATGGCTCCGTCCATGGTTTCGTTAGGATGGATCATGGTAGGCAGTATCCTCTTCGCATCGATCCCGTAAACATAGGTATCGTGAAGCAGCCCCTGTGTCTGGAGCATGTAAAGGTACGCCACCTTAGGGAGGCCCGGAAAGGCGTTCATGCTGCGGGTGAAAGGAGGTATCTCGTACGTCTCGGTCTTATCCGGTGTCCCTCCTGATTCATACACGCATTTCGCAAGGTACATCGCGGCCTTCAGGCCTGCGAGCCTGCACGCTTTCTCATAGGCATAGACCTCGATGCCCTCTTGGGGTTCAAAGACCAGGACAACATTGCACGTTTTGGAGAAAGGAGTATACTCAGACCCTTTTCCTGACATGTCTACAATGCCTTCCTGAAACCCTACTATCCTCCCGCATGTTACGACAGCTGCTCCTTCAAGGACAAGTGTCTTTCCCTCGCCTACGGATTCAACATCGCTGACCATTCCCGGGAAGACCTGTCCGCAGCCTTCTATTTTATATCTTGGCTGGATCGCGTCCTTGACAGGGGTTATTCTCACGCTTTCTCCCGGAAGAGCGATTTCTGCACCTATGCTTTTAAGGTTCTCTTCGTCCGTGACATGGGCAAGAAGTTCTTTTTTATTTACTTTTAGCGTTCCGTCTTTTAGGACTTCTGTCCTGTCACCCCAGCCAACGCTTTTGACATTTACTTTCATAAGTTCCAGTTTCATAGAATTCCTCCTTACAGATAGTGTCGATGCCTTTGTGATTTCAAAATGCGAGATACCTCTCCTTCACCTCCCGGCTGTCCTCTTAAGGCTCTTACGCAGCAGTCCGCAGTTTTTCAGTGTTTCCTCCATCAAAGTAAAATCCACATACTTGTAATCGCTGTCTATATCCTCAGGCATGTCGCCTGGCACTCTGGTTATTTTGCAGTCAGAGTAGACTGCGATCGCTGATTCGATAAGCTGAAGAGAATAATGGTCGACCAGAAGCCCGGTCTTCCCTTTTTTAGATTTAAGGACCAATGTCCTGTAGGGCTGCTGATTAGGTTTAAGGTTGCCGTAAAGGGGGTTCGCCTCAAGCTCCCATCCGCTGTGGATCAGATCCCTTGCCCTTTTCAACACCGAAAGCGCGGGCCCATCCACAAACTGCGCCTCTTCCAGGCAGGCGGCGAGGTTTTTATTGTTTGTGAGACATGTATAAAAAAAAGGGAACAAGTCCACAGGAACCCCGCCTCTCAGCAAGAGATCCTCTGTCCCCGTTCCCTAAAAGCCATAATAACGACCTTTAGCCGTCTTCAGAGTACTGTCCGGCAGCAATCCTTATGCCTGAGAGTTTCAGCTTTAAATCGCTTTGCCCCTTCGGCGCCCCCGGCTGTACCAGAGGTCTCTCTTGCTGCGTTCATCCAGATTGTCCAAAGTATAGCAAGAGCCACGGTCTTGTCAACAACCGTGGCCCTCTTTTTGATATCAGGTATTTCTGTAGATTAAATAACGTTTACCACTTAAGACCGGTTATAAATATTGCTGCGATGGATACGGGGGCCACTACGCGGCACATCCAAAGCCATGCTGTGTACATCGGGAAGACGAGCTTCCCGTTGTCCGTGACTTCGGCCTTTGCGCCGTCTGACCACACCCATCCGACAAAGACAGAGATAAAGATCCCGCCGAGCGGCATTATCACGTTGTTGGTGATAAAGTCTGCCGCATCAAGGAAGTCTTTCCCTGCGATCTGGGGAATGTGTCCTCCGACTGAAAGGGCTGAAGGGATGCCCAGAAGGGCTATCGCTGTTCCCATGACTATCGCTGCCTTCGCCCTGTTCCATTTCATCTGGTCGATGGCGTATGTAACAACCACTTCAAGCAGTGATATGGCAGATGTAAGGGCAGCTATGAAAAGAAGAAGGAAGAATGCAAATGAGAAGACGGATCCCATAGGCATCTTCGCAAAAACTGCCGGAAGTGTTACAAACGTAAGTCCAGGGCCTGCGCCGGGTTCGATACCGAAAGCAAACACCGCGGGGAAAATTACAAAACCCGCAAGGATAGCAACTGACGTGTCAAGCATTACGACCGTTCTGGCTATTGAGGGTAGGTAATCATTCTTTCCGAGATAACTTCCGTAAGTGATCATGCATCCCATGCCAAGTGAGAGCGAGAAGAAGCCCTGGCCGACCGCGGCAAGCAGAGCCTGGCTTGAAAGCTTTGAGAAATCGGGTTTGACATAGAATTCAAGCCCGGCGCCGGCACCCGGGAGTGTTACCGAACGAACGATCAGTATCAGCAGTATGGCAAAGAGCGCAGGCATGAGGACTTTACAGCTCTTTTCTATCCCGCCGCTGATACCTTTGAATACTATCCCGGTCGTAACTGCCATCACAGCGATATGATACGCTATGGACTGCACCGGGTCGGAGACGAATGCTCCGAATACATCTCCTGCTTTTCCTGCAGCTGCGTCCGACATCAGTCCGCCGAAGGATTTAAACATGTAAGCTACTGTCCAGCCGGCAATTACTGCATAATAAGACAGGATCACGAATCCGCAGAAGCAGCCCATCCATCCTACGAAGGGCCAGGCTCCGCCTCCGAGTTTCCTGAAGGAACCAACCGCGTCAGACTGAGCATTGCGCCCGATAACGAACTCCGCCAGCATTACAGACATACCGATAAAAACGACTACCGCAAGATAAACAAGGACAAAAGCCGCTCCGCCATATTTCCCCGTGATGTAGGGGAACCGCCAGATATTACCAAGACCAACCGCTGAACCTGCAGCAGCCATAATAAAACCAAACCGGCTGCCCCACTGTTCTCTGTTTTCTGACATAAAATCCTCTCCTTTCGATGATTAAAAAAGCCACAGCTAAAGCAAAGCCCCTTCAGCGCTTAAGTTGTATAACATATTACAGTCAATAATTCAAGTTGTAAAATGGTTATATTCTGGGCATACTTAGACTAAATAGCAGGTATTTTTAAATTATTTTTTTATTTTCACAACAAAACAACGATTCCACAGATCAAAATCAAACCATAAAAAAAGGCCGGCCCCATAAAATAATGGCGGGAAAACCATAAAAGGTAGTCTCCCGCCATTGCTTAATTATCAGCGTTAAATAGTATTCATCAACTTTCACATGGTGCGTCGATCCTGCAAATATCCATCCCCCTGCCTGTTTCGTCATCAATATCGACAACTATGGCCTGGAACCTTACGTCTGTATCGCAGACTTCGAACTTGCTCGGCATGCCGTATAAAAATTTAGGCATCACAGATTCGGCTGTCATCCCGATTATGCCGCCATGGCCCCCTGTCATGCCTACATCGGATATGAATGCCGTGCCACCCTGAAGCACCTGCTCATCCGATGTTTGTACATGCGTGTGAGTTCCTGCAAGGGCAGATATTTTTCCATCCAGCCAGCAGGCAAGGGCCTTTTTTTCTGACGATGCCTCAGCATGGAAATCGACAAAGATCGCCCTGGTCTCCAATTTTTCAACCAGCCTTTCGGCTGTCCGGAAAGGACAGTCAAGGGGGGGCATGAAAGTTCGTCCCTGAAGGGATATCACCGCAAGCTTCCTGCCGCTTTTTTCAAATACTCCGCAGCCGCGGCCGGGAGTACCCTCAGGGTGATTAGCAGGTCTGAGTATCCTTTTCTCGCTGTCCAAAAAGGGCAGGATGTCTTTTTTGTCCCAAACGTGGTTGCCGCTTGTCAGGATATCTATCCCCATTGAGAAAAGTTCGTTCATCACCGTCTCGGTAAGGCCGAAACCGGCAGCGCTGTTTTCTCCGTTGGCGATGATAAAGTCGAAATTACCGAATTCCTCGCGCAGAGAAGGCAAAACCCGGGGGACAGCTTTCCGCCCGGGCCTTCCCATTATGTCTCCGATAAAAAGGATCCGCATCTGCTTCACCTACTTGGCATACTCGACAGCTCTCGTCTCTTTAAGCAGCGTCACCTTGATCTGGCCGGGATATCTCATTTCTTCCTCGATCTTACGGGCTATGTCATATGCAAGTTTTTGCATAGCACCGTCGTCTGTGACCGAGGGAGATACAGCTACACGGACTTCGCGTCCTGCCTGGATGGCAAAAGCCTTACTGACTCCTCCGAATGACTTGGCAACTTCTTCCAGTTTCTCAAGCCTCTTTACATAAGCATCAAGACTCTCCCTGCGGGCTCCGGGCCGTGAGGCGCTTACCGCGTCGGCGGCAGCTATGAGGACGGCATAAATAGTCTGCGGTTCCTCATCCTCGTGGTGAGCTGCTATCGAATTAACGATATCAGGGGCTTCTCCGTATCTTTTTGCAAGATCAGCACCTATCTTTGCATGAGGTCCTTCCACCTGATGGTCAACGGCTTTCCCGATATCATGCAGGAGTCCTGCTCTTCTGGCCTTAAGCTCATCCAGTCCCATTTCTGCCGCCATTATGCCTGCAAGATGGGCCACTTCAAGGCTGTGAGCCAACGCATTTTGGCCATAACTGGTACGATATCTGAGCTGACCGATGATCTTGGTAAGTTCGATGTGCATGTTCTTGATGCCGGTCTCAAGCAATGCCTGTTCTGCAGTCTCAAGGATCTGGATCTGGACATCTTTTTCTGCTCGTTCAATAATTTCCTCTATCCGGGCAGGATGGATGCGTCCGTCAACTACAAGCCTTTCAAGCGAAAGTCTTGCGACTTCACGGCGCACAGGGTCAAAACTGCTCAATGTAACGGCTTCGGGGGTATCGTCAACTATCAGGTCTACGCCTGTAAGGGTTTCAAAGGTCCTGATGTTGCGGCCCTCTCTGCCGATGATACGGCCCTTCATCTCGTCGGAAGGAAGATTTACAACGCTGACCACTGCGTCAGACGTAAATTCAACACTGCAGCGCTGGACTGCGGTTGCAATAATTTCCTGAGCTTTGCGATCTGCTTCACGCTTCGCACGTTCTTCCAGTTCTTTAAGCCTGAGACCTATCAGGTGGTTCGCTTCGGACTCAACTTCGGTCAGCAGGAGGTCTCTGGCCTGTTCGCGTGTAAGCTGTGCTGTCTGTTCGAGATTGGAGATCAGTTCCTGTTCCTTTACGGAGAGCTGGTTGAGTTTTTCCTGCGCCTGTTCATGTTTCTGGACCAGTTCCTCTTCTTTTCGGCTGATGCTTTCGATCTTCCTGTCAAGATTTTCTTCTTTCTGTTCAAGACGCCTCTCGGAGCGCTGCAGCTCGTTTCTGCGTTCCTTGGTGTCCCTGTCGAGCTCCTGCCTTAATCTGTGGATCTCTTCCTTTCCTTCTGAAACGATGTCCCGCTTCATCTGCTCGGCCTTTTTGGCTGCTTCGGAGATCATCCTCTCTGATTCGGAAAGAGCTCCCTTGTATTTCTTGGTTGCTGCGTTTTTCTGGTACATAAATCCTATCAGGACTCCGACAGCGAGTCCTGCTATCACACTCAAAATTACTGTCAATGTCATTATCTATCACCTCAATTTCAATTGTCATGGTCCGGTTGGTGCAAAAGATGCAAATCAGGAACATTCTATTCAGATCGATCATATTGCCTGTTGCTTTATTTCACGCCGATGGGTTGTATTCTACAGAATAAAACCTAACTTCACAAGTGGTAGTTATATGTATATCATGCTTTCGGGGGCACGCTTGTGCCCCTGCTGAGGTAAATATCAAGTTTATCTTTGAATCCCTTCTCGTTTAAAAGGGCCCTTTCGTCTGAAACAAGAAATTGAGCATCCTCCCTGGCCCTCTTTAGCAATACGCTGTCTCTGAAAATATCTGCTGTTCTGAACTCTGAAGCTCCATGCTGTTCGTATCCGCTGATCTTTCCCGGTCCTCTTAAGAGATGGTCTGCCTCTGCTATCTTGAACCCATCATCTGTCGCAAGCATTATCCTAAGCCTG
Source organism: Synergistaceae bacterium DZ-S4 (assembly GCA_025943965.1). Lineage (NCBI taxonomy): Bacteria > Thermotogati > Synergistota > Synergistia > Synergistales > Synergistaceae > Caenicola > Caenicola nitritireducens. The sequence goes on along the minus strand of JAPCWD010000002.1, from coordinate 49,914 downwards.
TCAGCGACATCCTCCTCTATCTTATTTACAAGCAGCAGGCATACCCCTCTCCGGCTGCCTCTTCCCACTCTCCCTCTCATCTGATGCAGCTGGGAAAGGCCATATCTTTCGGGGGATTCTATTACCACAACAGAAGCTTCAGGCACATCCACCCCTACTTCCAGGACAGTTGTGCCTACAAGCACCTTTATCTCTCCCACTCTGAACTTCTCTAGTTCGCAGCTCTTCAGTCTGCTGTCCATTTTTCCGTGTATGAAGCCTATCCCCAACGGGCCAAGGTGTTTTTTCAGAAATTTATATCTCTTTTCCACAGAGGCAATATAATTCTCCCCGTCTTCTTCGACTCTTGGACAGATCCAGTACGTCCTGCCTCCTGCAGCGGATTCATCGATCATAAACTGCATCAGGTCCCTTATCTTTGTGAAATCTATCAGCCTTGTCTCGATTTTTTGCCTTCCTTCCGGCCTTTCCCTTATGACTGAAATATCCATGTCGCCAAAAAGGCATGCCGAAATCGTCCTCGGAATGGGAGTAGCTGACATCATCAGCAGGTGAGGGGTTTTTCCCCTGCTAAGCATCTCTCCTCTCTGCATCACACCAAAACGTTGCTGTTCATCAATGATGACCGTCTCAAGATACGGAAACTCCACCCCATCCTGGATCATCGCGTGGGTCCCTACTACGACTTTGGTCAGGCCTTCGCGTATGGAGTCAGTGAGACGTGTCTTTTCAGATCTGTTCAGCCCACCTTTCAGCAACGCACATTCTATGCCTATTCCGGAAAGAAACTTTTGCGCCTGTGAGTAAAGCTGCTCAGCGAGGACTTCAGTAGGTGCCATTATCGCCGTCTGGATACCGGCATCAGCTCCGGCAGCAGCGAGGGCAAGTGAAATGACAGTCTTCCCGGAGCCCACATCCCCCTGCAGCAAGCGTGACATAGGATGCCCTCTTTGGGTATCTTCAAATATCTGAGAAAGAACTTTTGTCTGTGAAGGAGTAAGTTCAAATGGCAGACAGGACATAAAAGCTGAGTAATAAGGCCCTCTCGGGATTATCCTCGCTGCCCCTCCGGATCTTTTGAGCCTCTCTTTTCTTAAGACAAGAGCTGTCTGCAAAAATAGGAATTCCTCATATGCCAGTCTGTTGCGGCAGTCTTTCCAGTGCTCTTCGGACTCGGGCCTGTGCATCCCGTGCAGGGCCTCCCTTATGTCCGGCAGACCTCTTTTTTCAATTATGCTCTGAGGAAGATATTCCTTCACCTGCGGGAGGTGACTTTCGAGGATACTATCGATGAATTTTCTGAGCCATCTTTCAGGCAGACCTGCCGTCAAGGGATACACAGGAACTATTCCCGTGAAGCCTGCGGTATCGGATACGTCTTTGATAACTTCAAATTCGGGATTTGAGAATTCTATCCTTCCGTCGCAAAAAGAAGGGAGCCCGAAAAGAACTGCGGACGTCCCCTCTTTAAGAATATTACCAAGGCCTTTCCTGTTAAACCATATTACTGAGAGAGTTCCTGTCCCGTCTTCCGCCTCACATGAACAAATTTGGATGCCTGTTCTGAAACTCCTTCTACAGTTTACTGTTTTGATTTTCACAATGACGACAGAGCTGCGGTCAGGTCGCAATTCAGTAATTTTGCAAATCTCTCTTCTGTCCGCATACCGTCTGGGGAAAAACCACAAAACATCATTTGCTGTCCGGATGCCCAGTTTTTCCAAAAGGCCGGCCCTGCGGGGACCGATCCCTCTTATGTTTATGACAGGATCATTGATGTCAGCAGCCACAGAACTGTCAGTTATTATCCTCTCCGACACGTTCTTGATCCATTATCTGCTTTGGGTCAACTCCAAGCATTGCGTAGGCTGTCTCAAGGTCTCCCCTGTCTGTGGATGCCGCGGTCTCCTTCTCCTTCTGATCATCAAGGACGGGAATGTCTTCAAGGATGGAGTTTACCGCAGCGGTCAGAGTCGAAGAATTGATGCTCTGGTTAAGCATGTTGTCAAACTTTGCGAGCAGTCCCCTGAACTCCTGTTCGTAGAGATTCCTTACGTTTCTTATCTGGGATACCCCGTCGCGTAGACGGTCAGCTTCCTGGGCCGCATCTTTGCATATCATGTCGGCCTTTTCTTTTGCCTCGGAGATAATTTTTGATGCCTGTTCCTGTGCGCTTCTGACCTTTTCATCTGCGCTTTTCTGTGCCATAAGGAGCGCTTCATGAAGTATGTCCTTCATTTTCTCATACTCACCGAGGCTCTCCTCTTTTGCATGAAGATCACGCTCCAGATCTTTTGTCCTCTGTGCATATGTCTGAAGGGTCTCTGCTACGTTGTCAAGGAATTCATCGACCTCTGCCGGATCGTAGCCTCTCATGCTTTTTTTGAAAGACTGATTGACCACGTCAAGAGATGTCAAAAGTTCGACCATATAATCCACCGTCCTTTTTTGCTTTTAAAAAACTCATAAAAACCTGTTTGATCATTGTTATAGATGATATCATGGATAATTATACAGTCTGGCCGATCAGGAGCGGAATGACACAGCCAGAAAATATTATTTCGCTGACCTCTTCCCGAATATTCCAGTACCTACTCTCACAATAGTGCTTCCTTCTTCGACCGCTATCTCATAGTCGCCGCTCATTCCCATGGACAGCTCATCAAGCAGAAGGCCCGATTCCGATGCCAAACTGTCCCTCAAAAGACGAAGGCCTTGAAAAGCGGTTCTTATCTCTCTTTCTGCTTCTGTGTTCGGGCCTATCGTCATAAGCCCTTCCACTGAAAGGCGCGGACAATACTGCATCACTCTTTCCAGAAGACTGGCAGCCTCCTGAGACGCGACTCCGCTTTTTGTAAGCTCTCCCGACATATTTATCTCAAGATAAACAGGGAATCCCGATACGTCGGTCTCTGCAAGTATCCTGTCAAGCATCCTTGCAATGTCAAGTGAGTCGACGGTCTCTATGAGATCAAAGATCTCAAGCGCTTTTCTGGCCTTATTCCTTTGGAGGTGTCCTATAAGGTGCCATGGTGTCCTAATTTCCGAAGGCCACTTTGATCTCTTGTCTGATGCCTCCTGTACCCTGTTTTCTCCGATGATATCCAATTTTGGCGCAGCAGACAAAATGTATTCCACAGGGTGAGTTTTCGTTACTCCCATTAGCTTTATCTCCGCCGGGTCACGGCCGCTCCTTTTTGCTGCCGACCTTATTTTTTCACGGATATCAATAATGTTTCGATCAATATGATCTACCAAAGCTGGATCCTCCCCTCGCGAGCGGCAGATGCGTCTTCTACTACGGCATCTCCTACAGAGACCCCTTCAGTTATTATGAACATGCTGCTGTCTACACTTTTACCCTTCACGGGAACAAAGACCACCCTCGAACCCCTGACCATATAGACACCCGGCTCTCCGTCCCGTTCCAGGACTGAAGCCTGCGGTACGAGAGCTCCCTCTGTTCTGCCTGCTTCCACTGTAAGTGTATACTTTCTTGAAAGGACGGCATCAGGCTGAAACCAAGGCAGCGTAAGATACAGTTTTGTCCTGTTTCCCGCTTTCGTGCTTACCCTTATGTCTGCCGCGGAAACTGTGTCTACTCCGTCCATTTTTACTCTGAGTTTATTGCTTTTTATCTGTTCGGCCATATTGCCGATTATAGGCGTGTACCCTATGAATCTGAGCTCCTGAGGCTGTTCGATCAGCTTTCCGACAGCCTGCCCCTTTCCCACGAGCAGACCGTCCTTTAAACGGTTCAGCGGGCCTGGTTTGGGCAGCGGCTGAAAGCCCGGCCACAGTTCAGAGTAACGCCAGCTCTGCTCCATTCCGTCAAGCGCTGCCAGAAAGTACCCCTGCTGATATGCCCTGACTTCAGAGACCCGGTTCCCCGATGATATTCTCGCGACTACAGTACCTCTTGCGACCCTCACTGGTCCGGTACCCTGGGGATATGTCACTATACCCTCTGCTGAAGCGCCGACAGGGACCTCTTTCCACAAAAGTATCCCGCTTATCCTGACCAGTTCAACGTCGATCCCGGGTATAGCCCAGGTTATATCAGGATGGAGATATTCATATCTGTCAAAATAGAGTTTGAACGCCCATATCCATAAAACAATAACGAGAAGGACCATAAGCCAGTACATTGGCCTGAATCGTCTTGGTTCCTCCGGTTCGAAACGTCTTACCATCTATAAAAACCTTCTGTCACTCCACGAAAAGCGAAGGGATCTCCCCCAGGTCGTCCATTACATGCCATGCACCAGCTTCCTTCAGTGCCCTTCCGTTAAAATTCCCGGTCGTCAACCCTATGCCTCTGCAGCCCGCAGCAACCGTGGTCATCATGTCTATGTCCGTGTCCCCCGCATAGAATCCTTCCGAAGGAGACAGTCCAAGTATCCCAAACCCTTTGAGAAGTGAGTCCGGTTGCGGTTTAGCCCGCTCAACATCCTCCAGTCCGACGACGACATCAAGCATCGGAGTAAGTCCCATATATTCGACAGGCCTTCTTGCATAGCGGCGGTTTGATACTACCCCGACCTTAATTCCCATCGACCGCAGGTTTTCCAGTGTGCTCGTGGTGTTCGGGAAAAATTTCAGCCTCGACTGCTCTTCCTCCCTGTAATTGGCGCGGTAGAAGTCCACCCACTCCTGGCGGAAATCACCCCAGAACATCCGCCAGCTGTCCTCTATCGTCATACCTATCGCGGAGAGGACTTCTCCCCTCGATATCTCTTTAAAACCGAGATGGTTTGCAAGCAAGTTGGTACAATGGTGTATAGCGTAGCTGCTGTCGACCAGAGTCATGTCAAAGTCGAAAAGGACAGCCCTGATCTTCTTGTCATGTGTCATTGATCCCTTACCCCCAGAACAAAGCCTTTAAGATAATCTGTTTCAGGTACAGAGGAAAGTGCCGGATGGTCAAAAGGCTGATGGATCTCCAGCGCTATGCGGCACGATACGCAGGCATCCGTCGCTGCATCATTCAGCACAGAAAGCAGCATTTCCCTTGAAAAGGCATGGCTGCACGAGAGAAAGACCATATGCCCCCCATCCTTTATCCTGTTGAAACCTCTTACAGCAAGTTCCTTATATCCGCGGCGCGCAGATCCGACCTGTCCCTTAGCGGGTGAAAAGGGCGGAGGATCCATTACGACCAGATCGAACCTCTCTCTGTCGCTGTCCATCCTTCTCATTATGTCAAACGCGTTTCCGCATTTCCATTCCATCTTTTTGGGCAAATGGTTGATCTCAAGATTTTTTTGTGCAATATCTATCGCTGACTGGGACTGTTCAATTGCTACGACTTCAGAAGCCCCTGAAGCAAGCGCATGCAGTCCGAAGTGTCCCTGATAGCTGAAGCAGTCCAGCACCCTGGCGCCCTTGAAAAGGGGGGATATCATATCGGGAACTCCCCTGACATCCAAATATGCCCCGGTCTTCTGACCTTTTTCAATATCTACCAGTTCGTATATGGATCCCATTTTTATTTTAATGAGCTCTTTAGGCATCTCTCCGAAAAGGGGTTTGACCTCTTTTGGTATACCCTCTTTTTCGAGGTGTTTTGTCTCGTTGCGAAGCACTATCGCTGAGAGTTTGCGGACTTTCCTGAAAACGGCCGCGACCTTGTCGATATGCCTGTACCATCCCGCTGCCGAGACCTGAAGGGAAAGAACATCACCATAAAGGTCTGCAATGATCCCCGGCAGACCGTCTGCTTCTCCGTGTACCCATCTGAAAGCTTCCTCACCGGGACACCATAATTTTCGCCAGTTCAGGGCAGAGGTCAGCCTCTCCCTTAAGAGTCCCATCTGGTCAGGTTCTTTTGTTCCATACGTCAGTACCCGTATTGAGAGGGCGCTGTCGCTCCAGAGTCCCCAGCCCCTGATCACGCCGGACATGTCGGTAAACGCGACCATGTCCCCCTGAGCACACTGCGGGATCTGCCTCAGGTTGCCCCTGAATATCCACGGGTGCATCGCCCTTGCTCTTTCAAGTCCGAATTCATCAAGGACGGCCCTTCTCGCAAGTCTTTTTTCTGAAGGCACTAAATTTTGCTCCTCTCGACGCTGGCAAAAGCATCATGGTTGTGTATGCTTTCGTGACTCGTGACCGAAACACTGTACCACGTTATCCTATGGTCATTTTCCATCGCTATCGCGAGCTCGCGGACAGAATCCTCCACAAAGCGCGGGTTGGCGTAGGCTTTTTCTGTCACAGCCTTCTCGTCCTCCCGTTTCAGTATACTGTATACCGGCGCAGAGGCACATTTATCCGCTATCTCTGCCAGCTCCTCGAGCCACACAAAAGTTTTCATTCTTACGGCCATCTTTGCGTGCGCCCTCTGGTTGTGCGCTCCGCTGTCGGATATTTCTTTTGAACAGGGGCATAAAGTCTGGATAGGGGCAGTCAATTCAGTAATAAGGTCGAACTTGCACCCCTTACGTTCCGCCATAAAACGGACATCGTATCTCATCCGACCGAGCGCTCCGCTCACAGGGGCCTTTTTAGTGATAAAGTAAGGAAATTCAAAATCGGCATGAGCTTCATCCGCATCCAGCCGACTCTGAAGCATTTTGAGAAGGTTCTCCATATTATGAAATGTGACCTGGTCCTCCTGCTCTCCAAGCACCTCGATAAAACGGCTCATGTGAGTCCCCCTGTAGTCACGCGGCAGGAATACGGACAGGCTGACATTGGCAACGGTCTCCTGCGTCCCGTCCGAACGGTCAAGGACCTGAATAGGCCATGAGAGACAGCTTATGCCGACTTTATCTATCGCCACATTCCTCTTGTCATGTTCGCTCTGAACGTCGCGCACCTCTAGACATCCTCCCGGCGGCATATTACGGATGAACTCTCCGTCTCCCATACTCTTACCTCGTAGAGTTCGCAGTTGTCCCGCTTAAGCGGCATGTCAAGCTTTCTGAATATCCATTGCGCAATATATTCCGCCGTTGGCTGTGGCAGGACATCGTTGATGTAAGCGTGGTCGAGCTTAGAGAGTACAAGGTCGGAAACATGTTTTTTAAGCTCGACAAAGTCAAATACCATCCCTTCATCATCAGGTGCACCTTTAAGCACAACAGCAAGCCTGTATGTGTGTCCGTGAAGGGTCTCGCATTTTCCGTGGTAGTTTACAAGATTATGAGCTGCATCAAACTTGAATTCCCTGCATAGAAACATGGGGCATACACCTCGCAGATCGTAGGTAATCTTATGTTCTGATAGATTGTACCACTGCTTTAATAGATGATATACTCTATCAAACGAAAAGGGGGCATTACAAGTGAAATTGACCGGTATTTTCGCACCTGTCCCGACACCTTTCAAGTCGGACGGATCGCTTGACATAGAAGCGTGGAGGATCAACTTAAGGATATGGAAAGAGTCTGCTCTGGACGGGATCGTGATATGCGGATCGAACGGAGAAATGCCTTTTGTGACGCTCGATGAGCGTATCGTCCTGACAGAGATAGCCGCGGAAGAATCACAGGGCAAACTTCAGCTGATGTCCGGAGCACATTTCCCATCAACGCGTGAGACTATCGATTGCGCCAAAGCACTGGCATCGGCCGGCGCAGGTTCGCTTCTGCTCCTGCCTCCCCACTACTTCAAAGGAAATCAGACAGCGATACTCAACTACTTCAACGAAGTAGCCGATAATTCACCCGTTCCGATATTTCTTTACAACATGCCGGCGAACACCGGCGTGGACATTGAAACGGAGACAATGATCGCAGCATCCCGACATCCCAATATCAAGGGGATAAAAGACACTTCGGGGAACATGACCAAGCTGGGATACCTAGCCTCGGCAGCGCATGAGGATTTCTCGGTATTTGGGGGAACGGGAAACTGGTTTCTTGCAGCCCTGGCGATGGGAGCCTGCGGAGGCACGATGGCTGCCTCTATCCTATATCCGAACACATGCAGGAAGATATACACATCTTTCAATGAGAACAACATGAAAGAGGCAATGGAACTGCAGTCCAGGCTTCTTCCGGTAAGCGACGCGCTAACACGCCGGTTCGGAGTTCCGGGACTGAAGGCGGCACTTGACAGCAAAGGAATGAGGGGCGGACCGTGCAGATCACCGCTGCTTCCGGTATCGGAAGAAGTTAAGAAAGAGATCATGTCAATACTTGACGATTCGGGCCTCGATAAATACGAGACCTGGAGAGGATAATTGAAAGTGGAGTACTGCATTGTGACCGGCGGCGCTGGATATGTTGGAAGTCACTGCTGTAAGGAACTTGCAAAAAATGGTTTCACCCCTGTAACTATTGATAATTTATCAAGGGGACACAGAGAGCTTGTCAAATGGGGACCATTTTTCCAATGTGATGTCCTTGATGAAGGCTCACTTGCCCCTATTATTGCCAAGTACTCGCCCGTTGCTGTATTTCATTTTGCCGGACTTACTTATGTGGGCGAATCAGTAAAAGATCCGGAAGCATATTACAGAAACAATACTGCAGGTACTGTTTCACTTCTTAGGTGCATGAAAAACACCGGGTGTTCAAAAATTATTTTTTCAAGCACTGCTGCAACATATGGAAATCCTGAATACACCCCGATAGATGAGTCACACCCTCAAAGACCGATAAATCCCTACGGGAAAAGCAAATTATTTATTGAAGAGATCTTGAAAGATTTTGACTCTGCCTACGGGATCAAAAATGCTGCACTAAGATATTTTAATGCTTGCGGAGCCGATGAAGATGGCGACACGGGCGAGCTTCACGATCCGGAAACACATCTCATTCCTTTGGCTATTCAAGCAGCCATAGGAAGAAAAGATAACATAAAAGTTTTTGGAAATGATTATGAAACTCCTGACGGAACAGCTCTAAGAGACTATATTCATGTATCCGACCTGGCTACAGCACATGTAAAAGCACTTCAACTTCTTTTAAAAGGATCAAATAGCATTTACGCGAATCTAGGTACCGGGAAAGCTCTTTCCGTTATGGATGTTATTAGTTCGGTGGAAAAAATCTCAGGGGAAAAAATTGAAAAGATCTTCGTTACAAGAAGAGATGGTGACCCGCCGATCCTTGTTGCTGATCCTTCGAAAGCACGATCAATCCTTAACTGGAATTGCAGTTTTTCCTCAATTGATAACATAGTCAAAACTGCATTGGAATGGCATAAAAGCAATTCCTGACAATATTTGTGATCTTATCTGACAGAAGGGAGAAATAAACATGGAAAATAAAAAAATTATCACCCTGCTATTGGGAAGCCCAAGAATAGGCGGCAACACGGAAAAAATCGCAGACGCCCTGGCGGAGGGCGCTATTGAAAAAGGATATGAAGTCAAAAAAGTCCATCTTGCTGCGTTGACCCTGAAAGGGTGCCTCGACTGCAGGAAATGCTGGAGCACCGGCAAACCGTGTATACAGAACGATGACATGGATCAGGTTTACCCTGAGATAGAAGAGGCTTCCGTGATAGCTTTCGTCTCTCCGCTCTATTTTTACTCCTGGTCGTCACAGATCAAATCCGTATGGGACAGGCTCCTGCCCTACTACATGCCCGGTGCTCTCCGTACGACGCCTTCAAAAAAAGCTATACTCATCGCTGCCGGAGGAGATACGGAAGAAAAGGTTTTCGATGGAATGCGTGCTTCATTCAAACTGGCAACCAATTTCCTGGGTTGGGAAGTCCTGGGAGAGATTTGCGCTCCTGACATCTACTCAAAAGGTGATATCGAAACCAGAGGGACAAAGTGGATAAACAAAGCAAAGGAACTAGGTTTGTCCATTTAAGGGGAAATATGCAAATCAGGAGCAGAGATGCAAACTTTTTCTGCTCCTGGTCTTATTAATTTCGACCGCAAAGGTCAACTTTAATAACGTCATCAGCACTTGCTGTCCAGGACCATTTCATAGATCCTCATAGTTTCTTCGGCGATTCTTGAAACATTAAAATATGAGGCTGTTTTAACTGCGTTTAGCGAAACTCTTTCCCTGTAATCAGTATCTGAGAGAACTTGCTTAAGTATCTGTGCCATCTTGTCAAAATCATTCGTACCGGTCAGCCAGCCATTTTCTCTGTCGTTAATGATATCAAGACTGCCTCCGATGTCTGTTGTAATTACAGGCAGAGAAGACGCCATAGCCTCAAGGAGCATGAGGCTGAATCCTTCCGGCAGCTGAGATGGTTGAACAAAAACATCGGATGCCCAAAGAAATGGGCGGATATCCTGGACAAAGTCATTAAATAATACGTTTTCTCCAATTTTCAGATCTTTTACCAATTCCAGATATTTCTTTTTTTCAGGCCCTGATCCCACCAGAAAAAGACGCGTTTTCCCCCTGGAGCCATCCTCTGTGCAGCGAAGGATCTCACTATATGCTTTTATGACATACTCAAAACCTTTCCAGTCAACAAATCTTCCTGCAGACATGATAACGGTCTTATCTTCAAAATTCAGTTTTTTTCTCATTTCTATCCTTGTTTCTTGATCCCGAATATACCTGGTCACGTCAATTGGATTATGCACTACTTTCATTTTGTCTTCAGTAAAGCCAACCGAGATCATATGATTTTTCACCGCGTTTGAACATGGGATCAGAAGTGCGCCATTTTTGTAATAGTACGGTTTAGGATATTTGTCTATTGTGTGCACGGCAGGCACCGAAAATTTTTGGCCCCAGTAACCCCCGGTCATTGCGGCAGAAGACAGTCTGGTATGTATTATGTCGGGTTCCAAGCTTTTTATTATCTTTCTGAAACCAAACGCTGTGAAGGGGAGACATTGGATGGGAATATCATAAGTATCAAAGGACAGTTCCTCTTCCTTCAGCCTTCCGGATAATGTGCCCCCCGACTTACATATTACATGGTTTTGAGCACCCTTTACCTCCAGCTCTTTTATCAGCTGTATCCATGTCTCGCCCCATGCAAGCCTGTTTTCATCAACATAATGCAGGATCTTCAATGTTATCCTCCTTATCTGACAGTTCCGCATGGTTCGGGATAGCAAGCAGCAGGCCCCAACAGGCCCAGAAGATCACGGCGATATCCCTTCTGGCTGCAAATACATCCCCATTTGTACCGTATATAGCCTGTGAAACTAACAGGATAAAACAAATCAGATGCCAGGGGATATTATTCGAAACAACAGCTCTTTTGAGTCCCAACCAGGCAGTTTTTATTGAGAGAACAAATGCTGCAACAAAAAACAATAACGACGGTAGCCCTCCTGCGTATAAAATCGAAAGGAACATATTGTGGGGGTGAGGTATGGGTTCAGCCCATTGCTGGTGAAGAATGCCCGTCATATTTCCTTTCTGTTGCGTGAACGTCTTTTCAAAAGTTGCCCATCCGCTTCCGGCGAAAGGGTGTTGTTGAGTCATGTAAATTGAAGCCCTCCAAGTGTCTATCCTGTGGTTGGTCAGAACATCCACATCGTTTACCGACATTATTTGATTTAGCTCTCTTTTAAATGACTCAAAAGGGCCATTATCAAAAACAGAAATCAATGCATAAAAAACCAAGACGGTAGTTAGTGTCAGCAGGATAATAGATTTAAACCTAACTTTACCCGATACGACAGCATAAAACGTGAATATCCCCATCTCAGCGATGGCCGTTATCCATCCCCCTGAAGAAAAAGAAAATATAATAAATAGGACACTTGTCATAGAAAGTATGTATTTGATCAAAATGTTATTTTTATAATACCAAAATGCATAACAAAAGAAAATTGGCATTGTCAGGACAGAATATAGAGCGACTGCATTACCGTTATCAAGTGAAGAGTTCCACCCTAAAACAAAAAAATACGGCCTGAACATCACATCAAAGCAAAAGACGACATTTATCGCAACGACAGCCAAACCAAAGATATTTCGTCTTTCTGAATTGTTTATCAGTCTCATTGCGAGATATAGGCCGGTCAAAAATTCAAGGGGTATAGATGCCCCTTTGCCCCATACGTAAAAACTGTCGACATATGGGATATGCGCAAACATTGACCAGATCAAAAAAAGAACAAGAAAAATCATTATCCTTTTACTTCCCGATCCCAACTTCACTGACAGCGAGGCGTTGTATCTCAACTTCCCATAGATAAGACTTGCCAAAGCAAATGTCCATCCAATATAGTGTGCGATGGGACCAAATGCTGTGGTTGCAACTCCAGCTGTATAAGCCCAGAATGCAAAAGTTTCATAGTTCAGGAGAGCAAAGGGGCGCCCGGTTTCTGGTATGCTGTTCATTCTATGCTGCCTTCGCAGACCATATTTTCAATGATTTCACAGATACTGTGTTCGATAAGAAGGTGGGCCTCCTGGATCCTCGGAGTTGAGGATGAGGGCACACTGATCGTCAAATCGGTCATTTCACTCATCTTGCCGCCGACCAACCCGGTCAGCCCTATCGTTGCCAATCCGTTCTCCCTAGCTTTGCTGACTGCATTTATTATGTTTAAACTGTTTCCGCTTGTTGATATTGCAAGAAGTACATCGCCTTTCTTACCATGCGCTTCGACCTGCCTTGCGAAAACATCACCAAAAGAATAATCATTGGCGATCGCTGTGATAGCGGAAGTATTGCAGTTCAGGGCAACTGCATCAAGTGCCTTTCGGTCTTTCAGAAACCGGCCGGATAATTCAGCTGCCATATGCTGCGCATCTGCCGCCGACCCTCCGTTGCCGCAGATGATCAGCTTCCCTCCTGACGTGAATGTTCCTGCAATGAGTTCAGCCACCTTATACACTGTTTCATCCAATAGCTCAAGCTTATCAATAAGTGCTTTATGATCGGCTGTATTTTTTAAAAAAACCATTTTATCCGGCATGCATTACATCCCCAAATCTTTGATTATAATATCTGCTGCCTTATCAATATTTTCGGCTACGAACGAAGCACGTACCTCTTTTTGAAAGACTGCTCTTCCATATCCTGTCAACACCAATACCGAAGCAGCACCGATGTTGTCTGCAAGTTCCACATCGCTTTTTTTATCTCCAATTACACAATCTATGTCTTCAATAGTTAATCCAAGCTCCGAACATGCATCATACACCATACCAGGCTTGGGCTTTCTGCATCTGCACCCGTCTTCAGGCTTATGAGGACAATAATAAAACCTTGTGATTTCTATCCCTTCGCTTGAAAGGATAGAGGATAGCCTTTCGTTGACAGAAAACATATCTGACTCTGTGAAATAACCGCGTCCGATCCCAGATTGATTTGTAAGGACAATAAACTTATATCCTGCTGAAGCAAGTTTTTTTAATCCATCAATAACACCCGGTAAAAGTGACACTTGATCGGGGTCATGAAGATAGTTTCTCTCTTCGATCAAGGTACCGTCACGGTCAAGGATAATATATTTATTTTTACTTATCTTCATCACAACCAATTTTATTGATAATTCCGGTTGTCGAAAAACCCTTTTCGAGCGGTACAATTACCACAGACTTCACAAATCCTGCCCCTACGACGTCTTCTTTTCGGTAATCTCCACCCTTGACCAAAACGTCAGGCCCTGTCAATTTTATTAATTCCTCCGGAGTATCCTGATCGAATAAGACGACCAGATCAACTGCCTCCATTGCTTCCAATACTTTGATCCTAGATTCCTGATCGTTTATCGGCCTGTCATTTCCTTTAAGTCTTTTGACAGATTCATCCGAGTTGAGTCCCACTATCAGATAATCGCCTAATCCTTTGGCTTTGGTCAGCAGTTTTACGTGGCCCGCATGCAGTATATCAAAGCACCCGTTTGTAAAGACTATTTTTTTGCCCATTTCTTTTAATTTTTTACTAATTTCTTCTGCCCGTGTGAAATTTGCCGATTTTGTCTGCACTTTCCTGCTATCCACATTTTTTTCAGTCGTCTGGCAAGAAACAGACTGAGCTGCAAATTCCATCAGATCTTCTTTTTTTATGGGATACGTTCCCAATTTGCCTACCACTATCTGCGAAGCAAGGTTAGCTATCCTTACGCTCTCGGAGATGTCTGCACCGCTTGTAAAAAAGGCTGCCAGAGTCGATATCATCGTATCTCCGGCACCTGATACATCATAGACCTCTACGGCAGATGCTCTTTCATGTTCGACCGAACTTTTGCTTACTAACGAGGCCCCCATTTCAGAACGTGTTACAAGGATGTTGTCGATTTCATATTTTGAAATAACAGCCTTAGCATTTTTTTCAATTTCATCATCTTCATTGATGACAAAATTTCCAGCTGCGGAACTTAATTCCTTAATATTCGGAGTTATCAAAAAAGCACCGCTATAGCAGTTCCAATTATTTTTTTTCGGATCTATAAACACAGGGATATTGTTTTCCCTGCATATCTTGATCGATCTAACGCATAACTCATCAGAGCAAAAACCTTTTGCATAATCTGATATCAAAAGACAGCTTATTGTCTCTTTTTGGATCATCTTAATTAAGTTTGTTTCAATATTCTTGATCTCTTTCTCTGATGGGCTCACAATTATGTCATTGTCTAACCTTAACATCTGCTGCCTTTTATCACCTATTATTCTGGTTTTAAGAGTAGTATTGCCAAGGTTATATAAATAAGAAGTATCTACTCCCATGTTATCGAAGATAACTTTCAATTTTTTCCCATAAATGTCTATACCTAATCTTCCTAACGCACAAACACTTATGCCAAGCCCCGCCAAATTGGCTATAACGTTCCCTGCTCCACCCGGCACAAATTTTTCTTCCTGGAATTTTACAACGGGAACAGGCGCTTCCGGAGAGATTCTTTCAACACATCCGTAAACGTAATGATCCAGCATATAATCACCGAAAAGCAGGATCTTGCCTTTTTTACACCCTCCATTACAAAAGCCTTGAATGTGTTTGTATGTGCTTGATGGCAAATGATCCAAAAAAGTTTTCGATCGGTCCAAAGACCATCACTCCGATCAGCAAATTTGACAAACAAGAATATACAACAGGACATTATTGCTATGAATATAAAAATATTATAACAGCAACTTTGGTGTCCAAATTTATTTTAAATTAGCCAGACAGTCATAAACAGCAATTGGAGAAATAGTATCCATACAGGGTTTGCTGCATTCAAAATTATGGCATCCTTTATCCGGACAATCACAATAAAAAACGTTTTTTAAACTTTCAACATATAAAACATCGTTTATTGATGAAGGTCCAAACATTGCTATCGTCTTTTTTCCAAGAGCTCTGGCAATGTGGATGGCTCCCGTATCTCCCGAAACAGTAACACAACTGTTGTCAATAACCTGCACAAGCTCTGTGACCGACAGTTTTCCGACTAAATTTTTCAGATTGTTATTCCCTACTGAATCAGCAATTATATCAGCATTTTTTTCTTCTTCGGGGCCGTTGCCGGTAAGATACAGGGAATACCCTGACGTTGCTGCTGTCTTGCAAAATACGATCCAGTTTTTCACCGGCCATCTTTTTTTCTCATAGCTGGCGCCAATCGCTGCTGTTATTATCATTTCATCATTCTCTTGATACAACATGCTTTTTATACGGTCCGCAATTGGCGGAGCATAAAGATACTTCGGACAAGCAGAGATGTCGTCGGTATTATCGTAAATCGAGTCAAAAGAGTGAACGGTATGCGCAAGCGGAAGCCTGTACCTGTCTGAAAATCTTTGAGGGATATTTGAGAAAAAAGAAAAAAAACTACTCCTGTCAGTATTGTGCATATCAATAAGAATATCAAATCCTCTTGAACGAACATCTTTGATCGTTTTTATGAATCCTTTGTTACCTTCTTTTTGCCTGTCCCAGGTCATCAAATCATCTACCCAAGGCTGATATTTCACTATGTCCTTATAAAGTGAATCCACCAACCATGTCAGATGCCAATCGGGATGTTTGCGTTTAATTTCTTTTGCGTAATAATTTGATATTATAACGTCGCCAAGTGATGAAAATTTCAAAAACAAGACTTTTTTATTTTTCATCTGTTTTTCCCCGGATCATAATTTTGTAAGAAGTCCATATTCAACTGTTGATCAATTCCTTGTATACCGCCTCATCTGAATCTATCATTTTTTTTAATGTAGGAATGTTGGAAACAGGTATCATTATTTTAGTCCTCCCCGTACAGATAAAATCTTTTATCGCGGCATGCCATTGAGGAATATCCCCCGGGGGTACAAGTCCTTCTTTTGATCCAGCCATCTCAGTCACCGATGGAATATCCGAAGCAATTACCGGTATCCCAATTTGCACTGCCCTCGCGAGCGTCAGAGGCATTCCTTCTGTATATGACGGAAACAGAAGACATGACGAATTTGCCATATAATGATCGACCATGTCGGAGTACCCTCGAAAAAAGACCCTGTCCGATATTTGAAGCTCTTTTGCCAGAGATTCCAGTTCTTTCCTCTGCGGACCATCTCCAAGCACGTCTAGCGTCCACTTAAGGTCTTGGGGCAGGGCCCTCAAGACATCATGAAGCCCTTTCACAGGTGATAGCCTGCCAACAAAAAGCAATTTCACAACTTCTTCACTTTTCTCAGACCAATAACGCTTAGGATCATCAAGACCGTTTAAAATCACTTGGGCATTCTCATAGAAACAGTTTTTCATGCCCTCTTTTACAGCAGTACTTACACAGATCACCCTGTCGGCCCTTCGATATGGATAATAAATAAATGGGTTTTTGTTTCCAAAATCAACATGAGCGGTAACTACAAATCGAATATTTGTTGATCTTGAAGCCCACAGGGCTATCCATGCAGGGACTCTCGAATGTGCGTGTATCAGTTCCCATCCTTCACTCTTTATCCGGGAGGATATTTTCCCCGAACAACACAATGCAGTGAAGGGATTCTTCTTATGTACGGGAAGCTGCCAGTGAAGTACTTTGTCAGAGAGCTGGCTCTGCATCTGTCCTCCGTTTGATATTACCAGAACATCATGCCCTCTCTCTGCAAGTTCGTTGGAGAGGTCGATGACATGGCGCTCGACACCGCCTATATCCAATTCAGGCAATACCTGGATGATGCGCATTATTCTGTCACCTGCCCTGCCTTATTCAGGCTGTTTGCTTTCAGATAGACTCCCCGATACATTTTTTATCCCGGCCGGAGGAAGATATGGGACCAATACCTTGAGCAGTTCCTGGTTTCTGATCTGCCTCGCCAGATTCAGAAGCTCCATCAGCTGTTTGGCCTGCGGCCTTATGGTGAAGGATCTGTACATCTGGTTTATCGCATTTGCCCAGTCTTGGGGATCCCTGGTCACCTTTGCAACTGCCATCAGATGGTTGGCATACTGTTCTTCAGCCTCATCTTTTGTCATTGCTTTGGCTCTTGCTTTTTTTATGAACTCGGCCTGCAGTTCAGCCTGATCGGTATCTGCTGCATACCTCAGGTATTTATCGCCCGCAAGTCCGTTCCCAAGAAATACCAGGCCGAATACTGATATCGTGCAGATAAAGATCCCCAATACCCTGTATATCGATGTATGCCTGACCTCTGACCAGGAGTAGCTCAGCGGAAGCAGCTCCCTGTTCGCTATCGCGAAAGCAAGGGAGAGCCATACTGCGTTCTCTATCCTGTGGAAGGGCCTGCTGAATATCGCGTCGAACAATATCAGAAAAAGCATCGCACAGGCCCATGAGGCTTCCAGAGAAAGAATTTTCTTCTGCGAGAGGAAGCTGATGAATCTCCATATCCACCAGGCAGCAGCTGAAACAAGGAGCACAGTCCCAAAGATGCCAAACTCGGCAAACCACTGCAGGTACTCATTATGTGCCCAGTATGTGAACTGCCACTCCATATCCGGGTCTTTCTGGAAAGCAAGCCTCTGTCCCTCAAGGTAGTGCCACTTATAATGGCCTATGCCCACACCTTTTACCGGGTGTCCCATAAATATCGCCCAGCTTGTTTTCCATATTCCACGCCTTTTGCCAAAGCTACGGGTGTCCATTACCATGTCCATGGTCTTGTTGAGGAGAGCATAGGCACGGCCAAACCCAAAATAGCTCATCCCTATGTTGAGTGCAAGCATCAGCAGGACTATTCCTACGCCCTGTCCGACCTTTTTCAGCATCTGTTTTCTGCCGTTTTGCATAAATATTATGGATATGATCAAAGTTCCGGTGATAAGGGAGAGAAAGCCTGCCCTGGTCGTGGAATTCCACATGCCCCATGAATTAAGTGCCAAAAGCCCAAGGTTCATGTACCTGATCATACCCGCCCATCTTTTGTTGTGCGTCAAGTCATCCGAAACTTCTGAATAAGCTGCATTGAGGTATATGCCGTTCATTACAGCCATTGCCATCCACAGTCCGAACATTTCCTGCTGGCCTGTGTTTCCGATGTAGTTGCCCGGTACGTTCATGATGAAGGGGAAAGGTCCGTTCATATTTCTGATCAGCAGTTCCGCGAAGACCACATTAATACCGGCGTTGATGTTCGCGACCCAAAGGATGGTCCTGTGTGCTTTTGCATCTTTAAAGAGGTTGAAGGAGAAAATATAGATGGCTGTCAGGGTCGCGAAGAAGAACCATTCCTTCATGAATGTGGACCACGAGGAAATATTTACCCAGATTGTCTGGACAGAAATATATCCGAGCATGATGAGCCATAAAAAACCAAAGAGATCTATCCTGAAATCTATACGTTCATTCCCGTACAGTGTAAGGGAAATACCGCCAACGACTGAAATTATCGCGACAGGTACCATCGCGAAGGTCCACTTCATTATGTGGAGCGTATCAAACCAGGTAATGCCTGAATATATCAGATTTGGCAGCCCCAAAGAGACAAATATCAGAAAATAAAAGATCCTCGGGTGAACAGCATAAATACCGTTGGCCGGTGATCCCGGTTCGGATAAAGTCTTTGACTTCACTTGCAGATCCCCTTCAACGAAATGTGCCACGAGCAAATACACGTGGACAATATGAGGAAACAGTGAGGGAAAAAATCAGTCCCTTCACTGTCAGTAATTTCCGCTGAGTTTGCTTGCAAACCTTGCACACTCTTTGAAAAATATCAGGTCTACCTTGCCGGTCGGGCCGTTTCTGTTCTTTGCCACGATGACTTCAGATGTGGGGTCGACCGTCTCACCCTCCTGAGCGTAATATGCTTCTCTGTACAGGAATATTACCATGTCCGCGTCCTGCTCTATCGCTCCGCTGTCACGAAGGTCTGAAAGCTGTGGTTTTTTGCTGCCTCCGCGCTTTTCCACGTCCCTTGAAAGCTGCGAAAGTGCCAGTACGGGCACTTTAAACTCCCTGGCTATGCCCTTGAGCGCTCTTGATATCTCAGAAACTTCCTGCTGTCTGTTTTCAATCTTCCGAGCAACGTTCATGAGCTGAAGGTAATCAAGCACTACAAGTCCTTTCCCTGCTCTATGCTTGGCAAAAAATCTCCTGCACCTGCCTCTGAGGTCAAGCGTGTTCAGCGTAGAACTGTCATCAATATAAATAGGGCTTTTCGAAAGTCTGCCCGCAGCCTTTGACAGCTTCTGCCACTGCTCGTTCTGGACCCTGCGCGATTCGAACATCTCCCTCAGATTGACTTCCGATTCAGCTGCGAGCATCCTCTGAGCTATCTGTTCTGCTGACATTTCAAGGCTGAACATGAGGACAGGTATGTCTTCCTGAAGCGCTGCATGCTGAGCGACATTGAGGGCAAAGGCTGTTTTACCCATGGAAGGCCTTGCAGCCAGTATATAAAGGCTCCCTGGCTGAAGCCCGCCCGAGAGTTTGTCAAAATCAGTAAATCCTGACGGGACTCCCGTGATTTCAAGGCCTCCGGCCAGCCTCTTCTCTATCTCACCAATGGCCGAGGAAACTACTTCCCTTGCGCCCTTTAGCCTGGCGGATCTTCCTGTCCTCGCGATCTCAAAGACCTTTTGTTCTGCGGTCTCAAGGGCTTCGTCTATTCCGATCTCCTCGGAAAAACCCATCCTCGAGATGTCGCTTCCTACGGTGATCAGACCCCTGTGTACAGACTTATCCCTCACAATGCTTACGTGGTACTCCACATTTGCAGTCGTTGTGACCGCATCCATAAGTTCTGCCACGAAAGGGAGCCCGCCCAGACGATCTTCAAGGCCGCGCTTCTTAACTTCTTCCCTGAAGGTCAGTGAGTCTACGGCGCAGTCCTGTTCAGCCATGGAAGCGATTATCTCAAAGGCTGTCCTGTGTCTGGGATCATAGAAGTCATCGGTCCGCAGGCTTTCTATGACTATCAGCAGGGAATCCCTGTCAATTAGGCATGAGCCGAGAACTGAACGCTCAGCCTCAAGATTGAAAGGCGGTATTCTGTCAAATTCCCTGTTTGTGCTCAATTTACTCTGACTCCACCTTAAGTGTCATCTCGGCATCCACACCCGCGTAAAGTTTGACCTTAAACCTGTATTCACCGGTCTGTTTGACTGTTTCTTCTATTTTCAGGTCTTTCTTGTCGACAGGCACACCGTACTGGGATGTGAGGGCATCTGCTATCTGAGCATTGGTCACACTTCCGAAAAGTTTGCCTCCCTCTCCGGTGTTGACCTTTATTCTTACTACTTTGCCGCCAAGTTTCTTTTTCGATTCCTCGGCGATCTTTAGTTTTTTGTCATCCTTGATCTTCTGAGTCATCTGCATCTGCTGAAGTTCACGGATCTTACCCTCCGTTGCCTCCTCCGCGAGTCCCCTGGCAATCAGGAAGTTACGGCCGTAACCGTCGGCAACCTCAAGAAGATCGCCCTTCTTCCCTATTTTATTGACATCCTGTTTAAGAATCACTTTCATTGTTCTTCCTCCTTATTCGGGCACGTAAATCGTACCAGATATCAAAGATGCCTACCATAGATAAAATATAAGAAACAGGGGAAAAGAGGGCACCGAAGAGCGAAACAGGTACTTTGACAGCTTTTGGGATACCTCTGTATGTCATATAGTACCAACATAGTGAAAGGCCTTCCACCATGAAAATGGCTCTCAGGACCTCCATCAAGTTTGCAGATATCACCATGTAGACTCTCTCATCGGGAAAGGCTTTGCCGGCCAGGTCCATTATCACTGCAGCAGCAAGCGCCCAGAAAAGATTTCTCGGGAAACGCCATGTTCCGAATCCCGGCAACGCAGCGAGTGCTCCCCATCCGGTCATTCTCATTATGTACGAGGCGGCTCCGTATGTGGCAAAAGTATCGATGGCGGAGAAAAAAATGATCATTGACGGCATCAGGAGCGAGACTGTTTCAACCATTGCCAGAGAGTAATTTTTTATGACCTCTTCAGATGTGCCGATCCCGCCAGATGAGAGCGCTTTTGCCAGAGATGAAACTATCTCCTCTGCCGTTTCGGGCGACATAGCAACGGGGTTCATTCCTGAAACAGCAGTGAAGGCCATAATAAGGATCATCTTCGCAATTATCGAAGCTGCAACGGAGATCAGGACAAAATCGACACCCTTTTCGACCCTGCGGGCTACATACCCGAACACAGCTCCAAGGACCCCAAATTCCAGGGCGTACATGAAAGCCGGAAGGTATCCGAACATCATCAAAGCTGATGCGGAACCGAACATCACGCCCAGAAGCGACTCACGGAAACCCTGTCTTATCCCGAGGACCATGAACGGAAGAGGTGCGATCACAATAAGAAATGGTGCTGCAAATGCTACATACATGCCTCCGGAGAACATCACCAGACTCAACAGTATCCAGGACAGCCATTCAAACATAATTTTAAATCTCACATTCCGACCCCCGTAAATACAATAAAAAAAGAGAGAGCCCTGCGGCCCTCTCCAATTATACAGCACAGACTCGTTTTTTAATCTGATGTGAAAGGCAGAAGAGCAATAATTCTTGCCCTCTTTATAGCCCTTGTGAGCTGGCGCTGATGCTTCGCACAGGTCCCGGTCACACGACGCGGCACTATCTTACCGCGTTCTGTAACATATTTTTTAAGTTTTTCCACTTCCTTGTAATCTACGTGATCGATCTTATCTACGCAGAAATGACAAACCTTCGGCCGGCGTTTGCGGCGTTTGCGGTTAAAATTCGAACTGTTTTCCATCAAAGACTCAACCCCTTCCTAGAATGGTATCTGCACGTCTCCAGGTCCCTCGGTCCCACCCATCTCAGAAAAATCAAGGGGGAATTCATCTTCGAATCCTTCCTCTTCTCTCAGGCTTCCCATGTCTCCGCCGGAAACAGCGTCTGAATGCATTCTGGCATTCCCATAATTCTGCTCTGAGTTGGAAGAGGATCCGGAAACCCCTTCATCTTCCCTTCGCGGTGAACCAAGGAGAACAATATTGTCAGCGACGACTTCGGTCACCCACCGGTGCTGTCCCGTTTTGGCATCGTCGAAATCACGGACGCTCAGGCGTCCTTCGACCAAAACAGGGCGGCC
The DNA here is from genome assembly GCA_025943965.1 of Synergistaceae bacterium DZ-S4. Lineage (NCBI taxonomy): Bacteria > Thermotogati > Synergistota > Synergistia > Synergistales > Synergistaceae > Caenicola > Caenicola nitritireducens. The sequence goes on along the minus strand of JAPCWD010000002.1, from coordinate 27,563 downwards.
CTTCTTCAGATAGCGGTCGCAGATATCAGCAACGTAGTTCCATGCGGACACGTTTATAAAATCTGTGTGGCTCTGCAGTTCTCCTGACGTCTTATTTTTCCACTGACGACCGATCGCTACAGTGATCCTGGCTACCTTCTGTTTACTTGGAGTGAATCTCACGTCTGGGTCTCTTGCCAGGTTACCCATAATGATAACTCTGTTGTACCCGCGAGCCATAACGCTTACTTCTCCTCCAGGTTGACGACCATCTGACGTATAACCTGGGGTCTCAGACTGAGGAGACGTTCCATCTCCTTCACCTGTGCCGGGTCGAGTTTAAACGTATACAGAACGTAGAAACCCTCGAGCTGTTTTTCGATGGGGTAGGCAAAACGCTTTTTGCCCCAGATATCCACCTTTTCCAACTCTGCTCCCAAACCGCGCACGACCTCGGCAATCTCTTCTGAAACCATTTTATGGTCTTCAAGATCTGCCTGAAGAATCAAAACCATTTCGTAAGATCGCACGTACTTCACCTCCTCCCTTTGGACTCTGGTCTCTTTTCAAGAAAGAGACAGGGACATACAATCAGAAACTATAGCACTTAAGTCCGGCTAGTGCAAGACATCGTTCGAGGTTATTTCGATCTTGTACATGACCTCGCCAGAAAGTACAAGGTTGAACTGTTCCCTTGCAAGCCTCGCTATTCCCTCAGGTGTGCTGTAGTATTCGATTTTCTGCTTCAGCTCCTGTGACTTCCTCTCTTCCGTGACAAGTTCTTCCATTCTTTTATCCAAAGTATCCGAAAGTACGTCTATTTTTTCGAGCTCTTTGAAAAAAGAGGTAAGAAGCACCGCTATCAGAAAAGTGATCGCTGCGGCAAATATGATCCACCGCAATCTTGGAGCTTTCATTGTCTGCCGGCCGGTTGATCCACGGTGATCCTTTACATTTTTTCAGGAGCAGAGACTCCAAGGATAACAAGAACGTTCTTAAGAGCTATCTTGGCTGCTTCCATCAGAAGGATGCGTGTTTTCATAAGAGGCTCATCAACACCGAGTATCCGCTGGCTGTTGTAAAAGGAATGGAAAGCCTCCGCAAGTTCTGTTGCGTAATATGCTATCCTGTGCGGCGCAAACTCGTCCGCAGCCTTTTCCACTTCTTCGGGAAGCCTCGATATCGCTTTCGCAAGGTTTATCTCTGTCTGGTCAGTGAGCTGAGAAACATCGAACTCGTCAATTGACGGAAGAGTTATCCCCCTTTCCGCCAATTCACGGTATATGCTGCAGATCCTGGCGTGAGCATATTGTACATAGAAGACGGGATTCTCTGAAGTAGCCTTCTTGGCCAGTTCAAGATCGAAATCAAGAGTGCTGTCACAGCGGCGCATGACGAAGAAGAACCTTGTGGCATCTACGCCCACCTCGTCCATTATTTCTCTCAGGGTAATTATGGTCCCGGCACGTTTGGACATCTGGACCGGTTTTCCGTCCCTGAGAAGGTTCACCATCTGGATCAACAGCACATCCACCGCCTCGTCCGGATGGCCGAAAGCCTTATTCACCGACTTGAGCCTGGGGACATATCCATGATGGTCGGCTCCCCAGACGTAGATGAGCTTTTCAAAGTTTCTGTCATATTTGTTTTTCAGGTAAGCCACATCAGATGTAAAGTATGTCGGCACTCCGTTAGTCCTTATGAGGACCCTGTCCTTGTCGTCCCCAAAAAGGGTGGACCTGAACCACAGGGCCCCGTCCTCCTCATAGGCAAAATCCCTCTTCTTAAGCTCTTCCATAGCAGGGTCGACCTGCCCGTTGTCATAAAGTGATTTTTCTGAGAACCAGACGTCAAAGGTCACCCCGAACTCTTCAAGGTCCTTACGGATCATCTCAGTGACGATCTTGCCAGTCTCGACCGAAAAAAATTCAACTGTATCTTCGAGGGGCCTTTGTGCAAGGGAATCTCCGTAATTATCAACGAACGATGCGGCTATTTCCGTCATGTATTCCCCATGATATCCGTCTTCGGGCATCGGAGCTTCTTCTCCTCTTCCGAGGGCGTCGAAATAACGCGACTGGGCCGATTTGCCAAGAAGTTCCATCTGAAGGCCCGCGTCATTTATGTAGTATTCCCTTTCTACATCCCAACCCGCAAAGTCGAGTATAGAGGCTGTAATATCACCCACGGCTGCGCCGCGGCCATGTCCCATGTGCAGCGGACCGGTAGGGTTGGCGCTTACAAACTCGACCTGGACCCTCCGGCCTTTGCCCGAATCGACCCTGCCGTAATTCTCATTCTTAGATATCGCACTTTTCACAGCCTCCGAGATCCAGTTTGAGGCGAGCGTGAAGTTGATAAAGCCCGGCCCCGCGGCTTCAGCCTTCTCAACTGTCTCTCCAAGAGGAACCTCTTCGATCATCTTGTCCGCAAGTTCCCTGGGCTTCAGGCCGAAAGGCTTTGCAAGCTGCATCGCTATATTGGTCGCCCAGTCGCCGTGCCCGGTCTGTCTTGGACGCTCAAGGCGCACAATGAAGCCATCGGGTATCTCCTTATTTAGATCCCGGGCTATCTTTTCGACAGCATTTTCAAGTATCTTCTTCAGTTCCTCTGTCATGTTCTGCAAGTTCAAGCACTCCTTAATGGTTTAAGACTTTTATTTCCTGAAAGGAAGGTCGAGTACAGGCCATCTCATGCACGCCGCAAGCTCTTCCTTTAAAATTGCCCCCAGGCGGTCGTCTACTGTTACGCTTTTTACTGTCCAGGTACTGTCAGCTATCAGTTCCGCTTTTTTGGGCCAGTGTATTATTGATTCCCTGAGCACGGCCTTTGTTCCCTCACCCAGTTTTTTGAGCGGAGGTGACTGGATCATTTTATATCCCGGAGGCATATTCATCCTTATCTTCTGATCTATTATGAAGGGAAAACGCAGGGTATAATTGTTCTCCTTGCCTATCATCTCCCCTACCCTTGCGGGAACTCCTCCGGGAAGGCGAAGCAGCAGGTCGTCCTTCAGAACTATCCCCGGCACGCACTTGACTTTGAAATCAAGCCTGTATCCTGTTTTTGTGGGTTCGACAGAAAGAGGATCCATTACCATCCCCGGAATTGCAAAGTTGACTCGCCTTCTCACAAAATCGCTCAGTCCGCTCTGTGAAGGGAGATGTCCGTCAGACATAAGCTGAGTCCAGCCACCGCTGACAGTTATGCTGAGTATCCCCTCTGCAGAACCTGACTCGTTGAGGTCAAGTCTCCACAAGAACTCCAGTTTATGATCCGCCGGACTTCCTGAACTGACCCTCTTTTTTTCCACATTGCCGTCTTTAAGCCTGTAGAGAAGCGCTCCTGCTATAGAGGGGGCCGTCACCCCGTAAGCTGATGTCTGGCCTGCCTGATAAAATTCAGCCTTTCCGCCGGTCGGAGAGAGCTCAAGGACCGGAGCGGTCCATAAGCTCGTGGAGCCGGGGCTCTCTGCGTCGAGTTCCACTGATGTCTGCCACCATATCTTTGTATCCCAGCCAAGGCTGCCAAGCCATTTATTAAGGAGAATGGTCTGCTCCCATGGGGTCCAAGGGCCGGCTTCAGGGATGTTTTCCGGAGACCTGACCCAGTTGCGCGGGTAACCTGCCAGTTTCCTCGACGGTCCACTGATCCACTCCATAAGCCTTAGTCCAGTTTTTGCCCTGTCCCCTGAGAGTATTGATTTTGGGATGTTTATATGGGGAAATGTTTTAACTAACTCATCCATTGCCAAAAGGCTCTGATTTATTCCTTTTTTTGAACTGAAGGAGAGGCTGGGTCTCTTGTAAACCACAAAACCTTCTCCCTCCCATTTTTCCTGATTCATAACTGTCCATTTGAATTTCTGCTGTCCGGACGATTTTGTGACCAGAGGATCCTTGATATCCCTTCCGTGCCAGTAGAGTTCCCTTCCTTCCGGAAGCTCTGCCGTTACATTCTGCTCCCAGATAGGAAGGGGGCCCGCCATATCAATGGTTTCATCGACACCGTAACGCTTTTCATGTTTAGTCCTCACGATGAGCACTATGACTCTCCCCACGGCTTCATCCGGGGTAATGACCTTTTTTACCGCCGCTCCTCCGTCAAGCTTTTCCTCCGAGAGGGACAGATCACCCTCCTTCATGGAAGTCATCGGGTTGTACCATGAGGCCTCAAGTATCTCAACAGAACCCTCGGGAGGGACAGGCAGCCGGATCTCCTTGACCTGTTCGGGTATATATTCTCCTGCAAGCACCACATAATAATGCGTATTTTCCATCGTTCCGTCGTTAAGCATCCTGAAATCGTTGTTCTTTAGCCAGACTACCGATGCAGCTCCGCTGAAACCCTCTATGGAGGGAACTTCCTTGTTGAGCCTTCTGATCTCCTCGCCGGTGTTCCAGGCCTCAGTTGCGGCAGGAAGGACCAGCAACAGGGCGAGCATTGACAAAAATACCGAAGTCCAACTAAAAACTCGTCTCATAAGATACCTCCCGGTCATCTGCCGCAGCACTGCTTGTACTTCTTGCCGCTCCCGCATGGGCAGGGATCGTTGCGTCCTACTTTCCCAACGTTCACTATGGGCTGAGTCTTTTGCGCGGTAGCCAGTGCCCCCGGATTTTCCATCTCTTCGCTGTACCCCGATATCTCCGGGATATCAAGGGCATCCCGGCTCTCTATCCATCTTGCGCGGCTCTTCTCTTTCTCCTTGTTCACGACGGACACCCTTAGTGCAAACTCAGTGATACCCTCCCTGATCTGAACAAGCATCGTCTGGAAGAGGCTGAAAGACTCGAACTGATATTCAAGGAGAGGGTCTTTCTGGCCTATCGCCCTCAGGCCGATCCCCCTTCTCAGCTCATCCATGGCAAGCAGATGCTCCTTCCAGTTGGTATCAAGGATCTCCAGGAAAATATAGCGGAAGATCTGCTCCGACACTTCGGGGCCGAGCTCATTGATCTTCTGGCTGAACCTTGACCTTATCTCTTCAAGAATTACAGGTTTTGACTCTTCTAAGTCCTCTTTAGTCTGTACGTTTTCAATATGCTTTGACATCCCGGGCCAGAAAAGCGCGTTAAGTCTGATGCTTACTGAATGTATATCGGGTTCTCCCGAATCATTGTCCTCAAATACCTTTTCGAGGAGCGAGAGGGCCGTGTCTTCAAGTACGCCAAGAGTTCTTGAAGCGATATCGGGGTCGTTCAGTATCTCGCTTCTCTCCTTGTATAATGCTTCACGCTGCTGGTTCATTACGTTGTCATAGGCCAGGAGCTGCTTTCTTATGTCGAAATGCATCTCCTCAACTTTTTTCTGCGCATTCTCAATGGCCTTGGAGAGCAGGTTGTGTTCGATACACTCTCCCTCTTCCATTCCAAGCTTTTCCATTATGCCCTGTATCCTGTCACCGCCAAAGAGGCGGATAAGGTCATCTTCCAGCGCGATGTAGAAGCGGCTCTCTCCTGGGTCGCCCTGCCTTCCTGAACGCCCGCGGAGCTGGTTGTCTATACGTCTTGATTCATGCCGCTCGGTACCTATGATCCGAAGGCCTCCGGCCTTTATCACCGCATCATGCTCCTCCGAACAGATCTTTTTAAATTCTTCCAGGACCTGTCTGTATTCCTGCTCATTTTCCTTAGGATCGAGCCCCTGTTTGTGCATCTCTTCCCTGGCAAGGAATTCAGCATTGCCCCCGAGCACTATGTCTGTTCCGCGGCCTGCCATGTTGGTAGCCACTGTGACTGATTTCAGGCGTCCCGCCTGGGCAACTATCGAAGCTTCCTTGTCGTGTACCTTTGCGTTAAGGACGCTGTGGGGTATTTTTCTTGCTCTGAGCAGCCTGCTGACCTTTTCGGAGTTCTCTATCGAGGTGGTGCCGACAAGTATGGGCTGCCCCTTTTCATAGGCTTCTGAGACCTCATTTGCTGCCGCGTTGTATTTTTCTGCTACGGTCCTGTATATCGCATCGTGATGATCGTCCCTTATCATGGGCATATGGGTCGGCATGACGATTACTTCAAGCCCGTATATTTCCTTGAATTCCTCCGCCTCAGTCAATGCTGTGCCCGTCATCCCGGCAAGTTTTTCGTACATCCTGAAATAATTCTGCAGCGTTATGGTGGCAAGCGTCTGATTTTCCCTTCCGACCTTAACCCGTTCCTTGGCTTCGATAGCCTGGTGAAGTCCGTCTGAGTACCTTCGGCCGAACATCAGTCTTCCTGTAAACTCGTCGACGATAACTATTTCTCCCTCTTTGACCACATAATGTACGTCCCTCTGGAAGAGATGGTGCGCTTTGAGTGACTGGACTATCTTGTGTGAAAGAGATGAGTTTGCGAAATCTGTGAAGAGGTTTGGAAGATTCATCAACTTTTCGGCTTTTGCGATGCCGGCCTCTGTGAGTGCAAGATTGCGCTCCTTTTCCTCGACCTCGAAATCGGTGCCCTTAATAAGGTCCCTTGCCACTCTGTCAGCGGTACGGTAGGGTTCGGTATCGTCTTCCGAGGGTCCGGAGATGATCAGAGGAGTTCTTGCTTCATCTATCAGTATCGAGTCAACTTCATCGACTATACAGTAGTGGTGTCCCCTTTGGACCTGCTGTTCTTTCTGTATCGCCATGTTGTCCCTGAGATAGTCGAATCCAAATTCACTGTTGGTGCCGTATGTAATGTCCTTTCGATATGCATCAAACCTGTCTTCCTGATCCATAAAGGGAGATATGACACCCACCGAAAGTCCCATGCCTCTGTAAACAGGTCCCATCCACTCGGCATCGCGTGCAGCTAGATAGTCGTTTACCGTTACTACGTGGACTCCGTGTCCGGCTATGGCATTCAATGCTACCGCCAAAGTCGCGACAAGTGTTTTACCCTCTCCCGTTTTCATCTCGGATATCCTGCCCTCATGGAGAGCGATCCCACCCATGAGCTGCTCTTTGAAATGACGCAGGCCCAGAGTTCTTACTGAGACCTCCCTCACCCTTGCGAAGACTTCCGGGAGTATGTCATCAAGCGTCTCACCTTTTTCCAGCCTGTCTCTGAACAACGATGATGACATTGCAAGTTCCTCATCTGTCAGCTCTTTTATCTGCGGTTCGAAGGAATCTATTATTGAAGCTTTTTCCTCATAACGGGCTATCGCTCTGTCATTTGGATCCAATCCAAGTGCCTTTATGACACCGCTAAACAATCCCATTCATAATCCACCTCTCAGAAACATAAGACGTACCTTTTGTTTGGATATGTTTTCCCATCGGATGATTATATCCTTTTATGTATGCGGCAGTCAAAGCAATATGACCTATATGATCCATAGCCGACATATAAAAACGGTGCCGGCTGCGATAGGCAGACCGGCCCCTTTCCTGTTTACACCGATGTTATATTCGGTCAGTTCTTGTTAAGCATCATGAGGGCGAAGACCTTCGCTTCGTTTACCATGTGGTCTATCTCGGCATACTCGTTGGGCATATGTGCAACGTCGGCTTCCTGACACCATACAACGGCCGGGATCCCTTCATCACGGAAATATTTAGCGCATGTCCCTCCCCCGACTCCGCCCACGTGGGGCTCGAATGCGTAAACGTCCATTATTGCTTCCCTAAGCATCCTGACAACTGGTGAATCGGTGGGCGTGGGAGCCGGCGCCTGCTCCTTCTGGAGGAATTCGTATGTCACTCCGACATTCCTTCTCTCCCGGATTTTTCTGATCTCGGCATCAACGACCTTCAGCACCTCTTCAAGAGGTATGTTCGGCAGAACTCTGCAGTCAAAACAGAAAACTTCACGTCCTGGAACTGTGTTCACATTCGGCACGTTGGCATTGCGCCTCGTGGGTTCGAAAGTTGAAACTGAGGGGTCAAATATTTTATCCTCATCGGGGAATGCTTTGTGAAGCGCCGAATCAAGAGCACATGAAAGCTCGTTAGCAGCCCTGCAGGCGTTGCTGCCAAGCCCCGGTTTGCTCGCATGCACCTGTTTCCCCTCTACAGTGAACTCTATCCAGCAGATGCTCTTCTCCGCTATCTCGATAAAATCGCCCTTTTCATTGCCTCCGTCAGGAACTATCACGAGATCATCAGGGCTGAAAAGACCCTCTTTGATCAGATGCCTTATCCCGTGAACACTTCCTACCTCTTCGTCCGCTACGAAACAGAGGCAGACTTCAAATTCAGGGGTTAGTTTCAGCTCCTTCAGGGCTGCAACCGCATAAAGTGACGAGACCAGTTCCTGGCAGTTGTCGTTGGATCCCCTCCCGTATATTCTCCTGTCCCTGACGACTGCTTTAAAGGGATCTGTGTCCCATAATCCCCTGTCACCTTCCGGGACCACATCTATATGTGAAACGATCCAGAGCCGTCTCGATGTTTTTCCGGGTATCCTGAAGATAAGATTCGGCCTTACCCCTTCTTCGGCTGCCGGATCCGCAGCGTTGTATACCTCGGGCTTTCCAAAACCCATCTTTTCCAGGCTCTCTGCAATGTATGCCGCTTTCCTGTATTCTCCGGCACCTCCGCCAAGCGGGCTTATTGCCGGTATCCCGATCAGTCCGGAGAGCAGCGATACCATCTGCGGTTCGAATCTCTCAATGGTCTTATAAAGGTCATCCTTCATGTTATAAATTCCTCCCCTTTGTTCCGAATCAAAAATTCGGCTCATACATTATTTCTTCCGGATGCTGTTTTTGCAAAAAAACGGCTCAGTCGAGCAGGTCAATGCATTTGACCAGATAGTCCCCTCCCGACCATATCGTGAGGACCATGGCGACCCACATCACTGCAAGGCCTCCGGGCAGATTGAAAATAAGCAGTATTATCCCTATTATCTGGCTCACGGTTTTCAGCTTGCCGCCTTTTGACGCCGCGATCACGACACCTTCTGAGGCCGCTATCATTCTGAGTCCGGTAACTATAAACTCCCTTGAGATTATCACTACCACCATCCATGCAGGGACTCTGTGAAGGTCTACAAGTGCGACCAGGACAGCAACGACCATTATTTTGTCAGCAAGCGGGTCAATAAATTTACCCAGGTTAGTCACTATACCCCTTTTTCTTGCAATATAGCCGTCGGCTGCGTCAGTCAGGGAAGCGATTATGAAGATAACACCGGCCAGAAGATCTCCTATGCTGACCCCTTCGATAAATCCGAACTGAGTCCTCAATGTAAGGAATACCATCACAACAGGAACGAGAAAGACTCTCGATATGCTGAGCAGATTTGGCAGGTTCAGTGCAGAAGGTATTTTCATGGCTTCCTCCGCTTTAGGAATATTGTGTTTTTTGTTTTTGCAGTTACATTTTATACTACAACGACTGCTTTTAACAGCATTGATAAATCAGTATTTTATAAAGCGGTTACGGTTTATGCTTAATTGGGTCTATCAATTAAAAAACCCGCTGCGGCCATCCTGCAGCGGGAACTATCCTAATAATTTTTTGCATGTAGGAAATAACGTCAGCCCCCAAGGTAGGCATCTATGACCCGCCGGTCTTTCAACAGGTCTTTGCCTTTGCCCTCAAGCGTTATTGCCCCGACTTCAAGGACGTAGGCGTAGTCAGCGACATTAAGGGCTCCAAAGGCGTTCTGTTCGACAAGAAGTATCGTCTTGCCCTCCTTGTTGATCTCGCGGATTATCTCAAAGACCTCTTCTACCAGAAGAGGGGCAAGTCCGAGGGACGGTTCGTCCATCATAATAAGTTCCGGGTCGCTCATCATTGCCCTTGCAAGGGCAAGCATCTGCTGCTCCCCGCCCGAAAGGGTCCCTCCCTTCTGCCAGGCCCTTTCCTTAAGCCTCGGGAAAAGTCCGAATGCCCTTTCAATGGAGTTCTCAAGACCTGACTTGTCTTTGCGTACGTAGCCGCCAAGTTTTAAATTTTCAAGGACGGTAAGCTGAGGAAAGATCCTTCTGCCTTCCGGACACAGTGCTACTCCCGACATCAGTATCTCTTCCGGGAGGAGTCCCAGGAGGTTTTTGCCCTTCCAAGATATGCTTCCGGTCTTACCCTTTACCAGTCCGGCAACAGATCTCAGGGTACTGCTCTTTCCTGCACCGTTGGCACCTATCAGAGTTACTATTTTCCCGATGGGGACTTCCATCGATATACCTCTTATGGCATGTATGCCCCCATAACGTACGTTGAGGTTCTCAATTTTCAGCACAGACGGCAGCCTCCTTTCCGAGGTATGCCTCAATAACTTTGCAGTTGGAACGTATCTCTGCAGGGGTGCCTTCTGCGATCAGCTGTCCGTAGTCGAGCACTCTGATCCATTCGGATACTCCCATGACGACCTTCATGTCGTGCTCGATAAGGAGGATGGTAAGTTCGAACCTGTCCCTTATCTGCCTTATGAAATCCATAAGTTCCCGGCTTTCCTGGGGGTTCATTCCGGCTGCAGGTTCGTCGAGCAGCAGGAGTTTGGGTTCAGTGGCAAGCGCCCTTGCTATTTCAAGCCTTCTTTGGGCTCCGTAAGGCAGTCCGGTAGCTATCTCCTTTGAAAGATGCCCCAGTCCGACCGCATTCAGAAGTTCCATCGATTTTTCCCTTATTCCGCGCTCTTCTCTGAGAAAACCCGGAAGCATCAGCGGCGCTGTCCACCATGGCGATCTCTGGCGCACCCAGCATGCCGTCATTACGTTCTGAAGGACAGTGCCTCCCGCAAATAGCCTTATATTCTGGAATGTCCTGGCAATACCTGCTCTGCACACATCATGCGGCTTCATTCCGGTTATATCTTTGCCCATAAAAAAGACTTTGCCTTCAGTGGGAGAGTAAAAACCGGTGATTATGTTGAAGCATGTGGTCTTGCCCGCACCATTCGGACCGATCAGGCTGGAGATGCTTCCCTCGCCGATATCTATGGTGAAGTTTCCGACGGCTGTCAGTCCGCCGAACCGTATCGTCACTTTTTCTGTTTTGAGAACGGATCTGGCCATCTATTCGTCCTCCTTTTTGTTCCCGAAGCATCCGGCCACGCTGTCCCAGCTGAACTCGTACCCCCCTATTATCCCTTCCCTGCGGTAGAGGATAATGAAAAGAAGGACCAGTGAGAAGATGACCATCCTCATTCCGGGGATGCCAGCGATCACAAAGGAACCTATCTCGATCGTGTCTTCGACAAACCTGAGCCATTCAAGCAGAACTGTTATGACGACCGCTCCGACCATCGATCCTGTTATCGACCCAAGTCCGCCTGCAACAACTATCATAAGGATGTTGAAAGTAAGCTGAAAGTTGAACATCTTGGGGTCGATCGTCGTGATCAGGCTTCCCATCAGCGCCCCCCCCACTCCGGCAAAAAAAGCGCCTACAGCAAATGATATCGCCTTGCACTTAAAGGTATTTATGCCCATGGCCTTTGCAGCGACCTCATCGTCGCGTATGGCCCTGAGGCAGTTCCCGAAGTTGCTGGAGAGGAGTTTTACTATCACGTAGAAGGTAAGGATGCACCAGAAATAATTCCACCCCAGATCGGCATATGGAGGTATTCCCTTCAGCCCCAGCGCTCCGTTCGTTACAGGAGTAATATTGGTGAATACCACCCTTATTATCTCGGCAAAACCGAGCGTGGCTATCCCCAGATAGTCTCCACCCAGGCGAAGGACGGGCAGGGCTATGAGAAGACCCAGCACCGCGGCGACAAGGCCGCCCGCTAGGACTGATACAAAGAAGGGTGCCTCCAGGACGGAAAACGGCCATATTATCGGTTCAAGTATGTACATCATCTCTTTTTGTGCGGCAGGAAGGATCAGGATGGCGCTAACATAGGCCCCTATCGCCATGAAACCTGCATGGCCGAGCGAGAACATTCCTGTGAAGCCGTAAATCAGGTTGAGGCTGAGTGCAAGGATAGCGTTGACCGCTATCAGGTTAAGCACCTGTACCTTGTAACCGTCGAGGTTGCCCTGCGCCCACCATAGAAAGACCGCAAGCATAAGGGTCAGTGAGAGGTTGAGAATGATCTTTGTTTTTTTCTCCATCATATCTTGTCCTCCAGTTTCTCACCCATCAGCCCGGTAGGCTTTACGAAAAGTATCATTATAAGCAGCACGAAGGCAAAAGCGTCCCTGTAACCCGAAAGTGCCGGGAAGAACGCTATTATCATTATCTCAATGAATCCAAGCAGGAGACCTCCGATCATCGCTCCCTGAACAGAGCCAATGCCCCCGAAGACCGCAGCGATGAACGCCTTGAATCCGGGAAAGACTCCCATGAACGGGTGGATCTGCGGATACCTGAGCGCCCACATTATGCCTGCGGCTGCTGCAAGGGCTGAGCCTATAGCGAATGTCAGGGCGATTATCCTGTCTACTCTGACCCCCATCAGACGGGTCGTCTCTATGTCCTTTGATATGGCCCTCATCGCCAGTCCGGGCGGAGTTTTGTAAAGCACCCATAAAAGAGCCGCAACGAGCAGGAAGGAACTCACTGGGACAAATATTGCCAGCGGAAGGATCCTTATATTGCCAAACTGCATTACAGTTACAAGCATCTCAAGCCTGGGCATCGGTTTCGGGACCCCGGTAAAGAGCACCAGGCAGATATTTTCAATAAAAAATGATACTCCGATCGCGCTTATGAGAGCTGATATCCTCGGAGCATCCCTCAGAGGCCTGTAGGCTATCCGGTCCACCATTACTCCGAAAAGTGCCGTACCCGCGATCGAAAGGACGACCGCTGCGACCCAGGGAAGGTTGAGCAGAGTTATTGCAAAAAAAACGAAGTAGGCGCTTATCATGAAGATGTCGCCGTGTGCGAAGTTGATCAGCCTGAGTATACCGTAGACCATGGTGTAGCCGATAGCGATCAGGCCATAAAGGCTTCCAAGCGTCAACGCATTGAATGCGTGCTGAATAAACATGTCCAGAGTCATAACTTATTCTCCCCGCTCTCGAAAAAGGGGAGGGATAAACCCTCCCCCGTCTTAGGAGCATATGCCGTTAATTTATTATTTAGGTTCTACTACAGTAAGGAATATCCTCTTACCGTTCTTGATCTGCATGATCCCGACAGACTTCTCTGCGTCGTGGGAAGCGTTGATCGTTGTATTTCCTGTGACTCCGGGGAAGTTCTTTGTTGCAGCGATAGCTGCCGTTATCTTCTCAGGATCGTCGCTGTTTGCACGCTTGATGGCATCGAGGATGAGCATATAGCTGTCATAACCGCATGCTGTGAGTGCGTTGGGGTCCTTGCCGGGGAAAGCTTTCTTCCAGTTTTCTGTGAATTTCTTGGCTATCGGGCTCATTTTGGGCATCTCGGGCGCATATGCGAATGTAGTGTAGCTGAAACCTTCGACAGAGTCTCCGCCGATCTTGACTATTTCGGGGTTGTCCATTGCGTCGCCGCCCAAAATTTTGAACTTGGCGCCAAGTTCCTTGGCTTGGCGCATTATTATCGCGCCTTCGGCAAAGTTTGCAGGGATGTAAAGAACATCAGGGTTCTTGCTGATTATCTCCGTAAGCTGGGCTGTGAAGTCCTGGTCGCCCTTCTGATAGTTCAGTTTCGCAACAATTTTGCCGCCGTTTTTCGTAAAACTGCGCTCGAAGAATGACGCGAGTCCCACGCTGTAGTCCTCAGTTACCTCTATAAGGCATGCCGCTGTCTTTGCCTTCAGCTCTTCCTTGGCGAAGGCAGCTGCGCCTGCTCCCTGGAAGGGGTCGATGAAGCATACGCGGAAGACGTACTTTTTGCCCTGGGTAACAAGGGGGTTGGTGCAGGAGGTACCCACCATCGGGATACGGGCCTTCTCGGCGACTTCTCCCCCCGCCATTGCAAGCGAAGAACCGTATGTCCCAATTATTGCGTTGACCTTCTCTTTTTCTACAAGCCTTTTGACTGCATTTGCGGCTTCGACCTTGTCGCTCTTGTTGTCGACGAATATGATCTCAACCTTTTTACCGAGTACGGTCGGTGCTTCCTTGTGGGCCAGCTTAACGCCGTCAAGCTCAAGCTGTCCGCCTATCGCGTTTCCTCCTGTTACAGGGAGGTAAACTCCGATCTTCACCGTATCTGCTGCCATAGCCATTCCTGCCATGACGAGTATGATACAAAAAGCCACCATGATCTTCTTCGTTAACTTCACTGCAGAACACCCTCTTCTCAACTGGATTTTTTATTACAAAAACTGAAAAATTGTGCTTGTGCGCCGACAATTATAACTCATTCACAGATCTTTTTCATCATGTCTCTGTCAATGGTCCCCAATGATCAAAGAGACATGGTAAGGTCATCCTCTAACCCTGATGTCCGGGAACTCTTTCTTGAGCCTGTCTGGGTCTGCCGGGGGACGGCTGCAGAAATCGGGGTCAAGGCAGCCGACTGGCCTGAATGGCTGTATCACCCAGTGAGAGTCGTCGTCCAGCTCATTTCTGATTTTCTTCATGTCTTCGATGGTGAGGAGACCGTCGATAAAAGTCGTCCTGAACTCATATGATGGTGCTGCCCTTTTTATCAGGGCAATGCTTTTGCTTATGGCCTCAGGATCCGCATCGACTCCAGTAACTCTTTTGAGGGAACATCTGTCAATCGGTGATTTGACATCCATCGCCACATGGCTCGCCAGGTCCTCTTCAAGAAGCCTTTCAAGGATCTCAGGCATCGAGCCGTTGGTGTCAAGTTTTACGCTTATTTCAAGCTCTTTCATTTTCCGAATAAAATCGAAGAGTCCGCTCCAAAGTGTAGGCTCCCCTCCTGTAAGGACGACCCCGTCAAGGAATTTTTTTCTCCTGCGTATATCGTCTGTTATCCGGACCAAGTCCAGCTTTTCGCTCTTACCAAGTACAAGTTCGCTGTTATGGCACCAGGGACACCTGAAATTGCATCCACGTGTGAATACCACTGCAGCGACATGTCCGTCCCAGTCTAAAAAAGATGCGGGGAGATATCCCCCCGCAATAAATCTTTCAGGATCTACAGGTACTGTCATACCGGAGCCTTGACCGGACCTCTTGCCCTGTCTCTGAGCTCTCCCCTCTTGCCTGCGTTCCAGGAAGAAGTCCTTGTGAAATACCCTGTTACCCTTGTAATGCCGTCGACATCTTCAGAGCCGCATCTCGAGCAGGAATCGGAAAGCCCTCTCTCAATGTGGTTGCAATCGTTGCATATAGTAAATTCGGGACTGAAGGCGACCTGCGCGTTTTCTGAATGCCTGAACGTCTTGATGACAAAGGAGGCCAGCGCCGCCGGATCGGGCTTGTGTTCTCCCATCCATACGTGGGTGATGGCTCCCGCCTTGATCATCGGGTGGAGCTCTCCTTCCCTCATTACCTTGTCTATAGGGTCCTGGACCAGTTTATAATTGAGATGAGTGCTGTTTGTGTAATATATTTCACCTGTCTCGAAACTTCCTTTAATGTACCGGCGGGCAACATCGGGATATGACCTCAGGTCAAGCTTGGCGAAGCGAAGTGCGGTGCTCTCTGCGGGAGTCTGTTCAAGCACTATCTTTAGGCCAAGCCTTTCGGATAGCTGCTGGCACTTGAGATCCATATACTGTATCACGGCCTTGCCCAGCTGTTCCGCATGTTCGCTCTCGTGAAGCTGGCTTCCGGTAACAGCCTCCACCATCTCGTTGAGGCCGAGTATCCCGATCAGGTGGCTTGCCTTCCTCATCCTGAGGTATCCCTCGTCGTCGTGTGATACGCAGAGTGCCGCTAGCGGACCATGCAGGCCGAGGTCCAGTATGCTCTTTATGAAAGCCCTTTTCTGGAGATGCGCCTTCGCAGCCAGTTCCATCTCTTCGTCTATTATCTCAAAGAGAGCCTCTTCGTCCCCGTTGCACCTGTATGCTGCCCTCGGAAGGTTCAGTGTCACGTTCTGCAGCGCACAGTAGCGCATCTTCCATGGGTGCTTTGCCTCGTCAAGGTCCTCGGGCGTCAGCTCAAAAGAGAGCCTGCAGCATTCTGAGAGTTTCGCTACTCCGCCCCGGTCAAATACAAAATATGTGTTACCCTTTTCAGACGAAAGGGCGCAGGCCTGATGAAGGAATTCTTCCCAACCAGGTTCCCTGAAGAAATAATCGGTGATGTGCAGCAGCGGCTTGGGGAAGAAGAATGGCTGTCCTCTGCTGTCTCCGTCCATGTAGACGTCAAACAGCGCCTTCAGGAAGAGCTTCGATTCCGCATCGTAGTCGGCATATGTCTTTCCGGTAAATTTTCCTCCCGGTCCGATCGCAGGGACGTCCCTGAAGTGGTTTGGTATCTCGTAATAAAGGTTTATATCTGTGAAGGCCACCTGTCCGCCCCTGCCTCCGGCCAGCTGGTTGAATTCAAATATCAGCTGCTGTGCAAGTTGTTTGTGCTGATCGTATGTCCACCCCACCAGATAGGGGGCAAAGTACATGTTGACGGCGTCCCATCCAATGGCTCCGGCAAAGTGGTTCTGCAGCACCGATGTCATCTTGAGTATGTGGGCAAGGAGCACGTCGGCGTGCTTCGCCGGGTTGGAGACGCTTGTTATAGAAGGGATATTAAGGCCGTAGCGGGCAACGTACGCGACGCTCTGCCCGGAACAATAAGGACGGTTGACCATTCCCAGGTCATGCAGGTGGATGTCTCCCTTAAGATGCGCATCGGCTACGTCTTTTGTGAATACTTTTGTAAGTGCGTATTCCTTGAGGACCATCTCTGCTATCGAAAGATTTATCGATTCTGGGTTGTGGCTCGTATTGCTGTTTTCCTTGTTTTTGGTGAGCATCATCTTCTCAAGGTCGTGTACAGGAAGGCCTATCCTGCTGTGGTCGGCAAGTTTTGCCTCCAGGCCTCTCTGAAAAAGCTTGACGTTGACCATTTCACGGATGATCGTTGTCGTGACATGGCTCCTCCCATACCTCAGGAGTTCCTCTTCCACCTCAAGTGCTATGCCTTCGGCTGTGGCAGGATCGACTCCTGCCTCTATTATAAGGGCGTCCCTGATCCTGCTGGCATCCCAGGGAGAGCTTTCTTCCTGGGCGAGAGCATCGACCATAAGCGCAAGGTCTGTAGACTCCCCCTGCTTCTCAAAGAGTTTTCCCTGTTTGCCGAAATATGACCCCGGTTCCTGTAATGCATCATTTGCCATTACGATGTGCCTCCTTGTCCTCCAGTAGTTTTGCTATCTCATGCGTGAAGCTGGAGATATCAGTGAATTCCCTGTAAACTGACGCAAACCTGACGTAAGCGACTTTGTTAATTTTTCTCAGCTCTTCTGAAGCATATTCTCCGATCACTGAGGTGGGGATCTCCCCCTGTCCGCCTGCCCTTACTTTCGCTTCAATGCCTGCAACTGCTTCTTCTATCCTCTCAAGCGGGACTGCCAGCTTTTCACATGCTCTCTGAAGTCCCTTCATAAGTTTGTCCCTGTCAAAAGCCTCCCTGCTCCCGTCCTTCTTGACCACCCAGAGGTAGTTTTTCTCTTCAAGCCTCTCGTAAGTGGTAAAACGGTTCTGACACTCCGGGCATTCGCGCCTCCTCCGGTTTACCCTGCCCTCATCAACGCTTCTGGTTTCAATGACTCTTGTCTCAGGTGCACCGCATACCGGACAGCGCATCAGAATTCCCCCTAGACACTATATGTGAACGTTTTTTAAGTATAACACTATATATGGTGATTGAAAATGAGAAAAAGCAAAAAATGACTCACTTATAAAACTTTTAGTAAAAAGAGGAACAGTCGCTGAAAGATTGAAAACGGACCTGCAGCAGGCCCGCTTTCAAGAGGTCATACAAAAAGAAAGAAAGGTCTTGTCCTATTTGTTCAACACTTCCTCAAGAATATCCATGCCCTTTCGTACCAGTCCGATATCTGCCTGTGATCCCATGTGTCCTATCCTGAACACCTTTCCGGCAAGCTGTCCGTAACTCCCACCCACAGCCATGCCATGTTCCCTGAGCGATGCATCTAGCCGCGGCCAGGTCCATCCGGAGGGTATCCTGACCGCTGTCACCGTCGGCGATGCCAGCTCCTCTTCCCTTGCATACAGCTCGAGTCCCATTGACGCTATCCTTGAACGGCAGTATACGGCTGTTTCGTTGTGTCGCCTGAAAGAATTCTCAAGTCCCTCTTCGAGCAGTGACTTCAGCGAGAGGTTCATTGCGGCGTTGGCGTGCCAGTTATGGGTACAGGGCATTTCCATCTTTTCCTCCGCATCTCTCCACGGCAGAACGGCGTCGTAGCCCGCATAGTCGACTCTTTCGGCAGCTCTCCAGGCTCTTTCGCTAACCGTCAGCACGGAGAGGTCCGGAAGGAGTGAGAGGCATTTCTGGCTTCCAAGGAGTCCCAGGTCGATCCCCCACTCGTCCACCCTTACGTCCGATCCTCCTGCGCTTGCGACAAAATCAACGCAAAACAGGGCCCCGCTCTCTTTTATCATTGGAGCTGCATCGCCGATCGGGTTGAGAAGTCCGCTGGGGGTTTCACAGTGCACTGCGGTCACAACATCAGGCCGGAATGAATCGAGTTCACGTTGCAGTATGTTTTTTTCAATGAACCTGCCGTCTTCTGCTTCAAGATACCTTACCTCGGCGCCGACAGCTTCCGCCATCTCTCCGAGACCATGCCCAAAGAGACCGTTTGAGAGCGCCAGGACCTTGTCTTTCGGGCATACCGTGCTCTTCAGTGCACCCCAGAGAACTAGCATAGCTTCTCCGGACTGGATGGTGACACTGTTTGTTGTTTTGAGGATCTCTCTGAGAAGTCTCTGGTTCTCTTTCAAAAGTTCATAGAAGTCTTTTTCCAGGTCAGAACTTCCGAAATCAGTCATATAAGCCTCCCTGAATTTTACCGGAACTGATACCGGACCCGGGACAAGCGGTACTTCGTATGTCTTCATCCTGATCGCCCCTTTCGATAAATTGATGTATCGGATACTTAACTGTGATCATCATGGCCCGAGAGCCTCAGAACGAAAAAAATGCCGAACACAAGTCCGGCATTTTAATTTTGTTTCCCTGGTTTACAACATTGATGAAAGATGTTTAAGGACCAGATCTTTTACTTTTCCGCCGTCCGCGCGGCCTTTGACCTCGGCCATTGCCTTGCCCATGACTTTGCCCATATCCTTCGGGCCTGAGGCTCCGACCTGTGAAGAGATCTCTGCGACGATCCTTATGATCTCTTCCTCCGGCAGCTGCTCCGGTTGGTAAGAATCAAGCACCTTTATCTCATCGAGTTCCGTTTGAGCTCTGTCTGGGGCTCCGCCGGACCTGTACATTTCAGCCGCTTCGTTCCGCTGCTTGATGAGTCTCCTTACCAGCACAAGAACTTCATCATCTGTAAGCGGAATATCTTTGCCTTTTTCGATCTGGGCCATCTGTGCGGCAGATTTAAGCATCCTTAGGACCGAGAGTCTGAGATCATCCCTCTTTTTCATTGCATCTACCAGATCATTCTGGATCCTGAGCAAAAGGTCCGACATGTCTAGTAATCAGCCTTCCTGCCTCTGTTTCGGGCCATTTCAGCCTTCTTACGTTTCTTGATCTCGCTGGGTTTTTCGTAATGCTCGTGCTTTTTTGCTTCACGAAGCACTCCCACCTTCCGAAGTTCGCGCTTAAAACGCTTGAGCGCGTCTTCGATCGACTCGTTATCTCGTCTCGTTACGGTGGTCACCTACATTCCCCCCTTTCTCGGCCACTCACAAAACATAAAGACAAATGTGCAGTGGGGGATAAACACCATGTTATTGTATCGTACTATTGAATTCGATACAAGCGGTCAGTTACAAAAACTCTGGAAAATCGGAATATTCTCCATCGCAGCCTTCCACAGTGCCGGATGCCAAAACACCCTTAACATATCTTTCAGGGATAAATCTGACCTCTTTGCCTGTTCCGGCTTTTTCTGAAAACGTGTCAGCCCTTATATAGTTCCTGGTAAGTCCGCGGACTATGCCTTCTGTTTTTTCCTCGACAAGGATCTCGACCTCTTTCCCGATCCACCGGGAACAGTAATCCCTGTGAAGGGTCTCCGCTGTACTGAGAGCTCTTTCCATCCTTTTTCTGACGTCTTTTTCCGGGGGACACTGCATAAGTGCAGCATCAGTACCTTCCCTTGGTGAATAATTGAATACGTGCACTTTTCCAAAGCCGATGTCCTTTATAAATTTGATGCTCTTTTCAAATGCCTCTTCATCTTCACCGGGAAATCCGACCATAAGATCAGTACTCAGGTGGATCTCATTTCCCAGCTTATCTCTGATGTTGTCTGTGATCTCACGGAATCCTCCTGTTGTATAGCCCCTTCTCATCGCAGCGAGAACGCTGTCATCGCCGCTCTGAAGAGGGAGATGCAGATGTCTGCAGAATGTTTCTGTTTTGGCGATCGCATCCAGGAGTTCACCGTCCACAGCAAATGGTTCTATCGACCCGAACCTCAGCCTTTTAAGTCCCTCTATGGATCCGATCCTTCTTACCAGTACCGGCAGGTCTTCGTGCAGTCCCAGATGGACTCCCGTGAGAACTATCTCCGGACAGCCGGATCGTACGATCCTCTCTGCCTCTTCGACCGCATCATTCACATTCCTGGACACGGGCCTTCCCCTGACATAGGGTACGATACAATAGCTGCAGAAATGGCTGCACCCGTCCTGGACCTTAAGGAACGCTCTCGTATGAAGTCTGGGCCTGTCGAGAAGCAGTTCGTCCCATGATCCGCCGGTCATGATATCTTCCTTGAAAAGGGAAAGAGACGATCTGCCTTCCTTTTTTTCGAGCCAGTCAGAAGCTATCTCCGGGATCATGTGCTTCACGCGGTTTCCGACAAGAACGTCAACTCCCAGTGCCTCCCTTTCAGCATCGGACATCCGCTGGGCATAGCACCCGCAAAGAATGATAAGGGAACGGGGGTTTTCCCGCCTTAGCCTGCGTATCAGTTTACGGCACTTTCTGTCTGCGGCCGCAGTAATGGTGCAGCTCACAATAACCGTTATGTCGGGCATATCCTGGGAATGGATACCGCCCGCCTTTTCCAGCAGGGCGGCTATTGCCTCTCCCTCATACTGGTTGGTCCGGCAGCCCTGAATATGTACCGAGTACGTCCTGTCGCATAATGAGAGCAATTTCAGATCATCCTTCATCTCATTGAGAACCAGCCGCACGCCACCGCAACAGCTGTGCTTGCCCTTAGTATCCTGCTTCCCAGACTGACCGGCCTGAAACCTTTTTCAAGCAATAGTCCCGCTTCGGAAGGAGACCAGTCTCCTTCCGGTCCTATCGCGATCGCGGCAGCATCTCCTGTCTCCTGTTCTGAAAGAGGTTCTGCCTCTAAGGAAAGCATCGCCGCAAACCTGCGATCAGGCAAATATTCGGGATCCAGATCCCTGAGCGCTGCAGGCGGCACTATCAGTGGCGGAGATCCGGCTCCTGCCTGCTTGGTCGCCTCATCCAAGATCTTCTCCCACCGGGACATTTTTTCAGCCAGTTTGATTCCTGCGTATCTTGGAACGCTTCTTTCGCATGAGAGGAGCCTTATCGTATGCACACCGGTCTCAGCCGCGAACCTGAGCGCCTGGTCAAACTGATCGTTCTTGAGGATCGCAAGCAGAAGATGCAGCTCTGTTGACGGCCCGTCCTCCGAAGTCCTCGACAATTCCTCAGCATAGACTGCCTCACCCTCGCATGACAGCCGCAGGCTGATCTTTTCTCCGTATGCAAGGCCCTCTGCCAGGGAACCTGTGCTGCAGCGCCTTACTCTTATCAGATGGTGTGCCTGTTCTCGGTCAATAAGCCAGCGCCCTTCCTTTAGGATGCATTTTTCAAGACGCAGCCTTGGCAGCGACACCCCACCATTCTCCTTTCTCATGCTCCCTTAATATGGACAGTCCGGCATTTTCCATAGCTTCAACAAAACGCGCTCTCTCAGTCAGGAGCATACCAGAAAAAATGGCCATTCCTTCTTTTCCTATTATTTTGGGGACCTGGCCGACCATCGTGATCAGCGGCTCGAGAAGTATATTTGCAGTGAGTATGTCCACCCTGTGTCTGAATCCTTTAAGAAGATCGCCTGTTGCAAGATCGATCTTGTCCTGATCCAGTCCGTTGAGTTCAAAATTTTTCCTGACCTCTTCGATCACAGCGGGATCTATGTCACGGGCATACACCTTTTCCGCTCCCAGTTTGACGGCGCATATGGTCAGTATCCCCGAGCCTGTGCCTATGTCGGCGGTAGTCATTCCCGGCTTTACAAAATCCTCCATAAGTTCGAGGACGATCTGTGTGCTCTCATGATACCCCGTGCCAAAAGCGCTTCCCGGATTTATGTAAAGGGGTATGAGTCCTTCCGGTTCGGTACCTTTGTGCCATGGGGCAAGGACGACCATTTTTTTCCCCACCGACAGAGGAGGAAAGGCCTCCTCTGAGGCTACGTTCCATGGCTGATTTTCGATTTTACCGAAATCATCTATTTTAATGTTCTCCCATTCCCGCATCGCACCGAGAAGTTTTGATTTCCAGAAGTGAAGGTCTTCGCTGCTTCTGTAATAAGACCTGAGTCTTATCCCTCCGAGCGGAAGCTCCTGGAGTTCAGTCCCAATGCTTCCTGAAATGTCGGCTAAGGAAAAAAGCACTTCCTCCAGCCCCTCTTCTGCTGATAAAGTTATATACCACCAATAGCTGTCGTTCTTCCCCACCAGACCCAACTCCTTTCACGGCTCAAGGTGCACTTTATTGTACTCTATTAAGACCTTCCCGAACAAGAAAACATCCGGACTCTATAAAAGAAGAGGATCCCGTCCTCAATGGGGCAGGATCCTCAATAAAAATATACCGTCTGCAATCTTTTTCTACTTCTTTTTCCCTCCCAGGTAGGCCTCTTCTATCTCAGGATTATGCAGCAGTTCCTTTGAATCCCCCTCCATTACAATCTTTCCTGTCTGGAGTACATATGCCCTGTGTGAGAGCAGTAGGGCTTTCCTTGCATTCTGTTCTACTATGAGGATAGTCATGCCCAGCTGTCTGTTGACCTCTGTAAGTTCTTTGAATATCTCACTGATTATTATCGGAGCAAGGCCCAGCGATGGCTCGTCGAGGAGCAGGACCCTGGGCATCGCCATAAGAGCCCTTCCGATGGCAAGCATCTGCTGCTCTCCTCCCGACAGTGTCCCCGCATACTGGCTCTGCCTCTCTTCCAGACGCGGGAAGAGGTGATAGACTTTTTTGATCTGTTCCGAGACGATACTGCGGTCCTTCAGAGGGAACGCGCCCATCTGGAGGTTTTCATAGACGGTAAGCGGGGCAAAGACTTTCCTCCCCTCGGGAGAGAGGCTCACTCCCGCTGCAACGACCTGAAAACTTCTTGACGGGAGCGGATGCCCGTCGATCAGGATCTCTCCTCCTGCCTTTGGCACATCGCCCATTATCGCGCTCATCATGGTCGACTTCCCTGCTCCGTTAGCTCCGATAACGGCGACTATTTCACCGGAATATACATCAAGATCGACACCTTTGAGCGCCCGGATGGCCCCGTAGTTCACGGAGAGGTTTTTTACAGAGAGGATCGGGGTGACATTTTCCATAGTCTTATTCCTCCTCTCCAAGATATGCCTTCAGGACTTCAGGGTGGCTCTGTATCTCATCAGGAGATCCTTCAGCTATTTTAGCCCCGAAGTTCATGCAGACTATGTGCGGGCATATGGCCATGACCATGTCCATGTGGTGCTCGATCAGCAGTATCGTAAGCTTGAAATCGGCATGGATGAGCCTGATGAGTTCATTGAGCTGCTCGACCTCTTCTGCGTTCATTCCTGCAGCCGGCTCATCCAGCAGAAGCAGCTCGGGCCTGAGGGATATGGCCCTTGCGATCTCAAGGCGGCGCTGCATGCCGTAAGGGAGTGTTCCTGCCGCCTGGTCTGCGCGGTCTGCGAGCCCTACCCTCTCAAGCAGTTCCATACTTTCGTCCCTGGCTGCCTTCTCCATCTTTTTCCACCTTCCCAGATGGCTGACAGCCTCGAAAAAGCTGTAGCTATAATGCTGCTGGGCTGCTGTCATAACGTTGTCCAGGACTGAAGATGCGGTAAATAGCCTCAGGTTCTGGAATGTCCTTGCCACGCCAAGCGAAATGACCTGGAAGGTCTTGAGCCTGTTTATGTTTTTCCCCTTGAATTCTATCTCTCCGCCCGTTACGTCATAAACACCGGTAACAAGGTTGAATATGGTCGTCTTGCCCGCGCCGTTGGGGCCTATAAGCCCTGCAAGTTCGCCATTTTCGATGACGAATGACATATCTTTGACGGCCTGGACGCCTCCGAAAGCCTTGTTGACTTCCTTAAGTTCAAGCATGGCGGACATCAGCGGACACCTCCGTCGGCGGCAGTGATCTTCTTCCTGCGGGAAAAGATGCCCTTGATGTAATCTTTGGTAAGCTCGTTGGTACCCATGATCCCTTCAGGTCTCAGGACCATTACCAGAACAAGGACCAGGCCGTAGACAAGCATGCGGTACTGCGATATCGGCCTGAACAGCTCCGTCACCAGTGTCAGTATGGTCGTTCCGATCAGGCATCCGCTCATTGAGCCCAGGCCTCCGAATACGACTATGGAGACCAGTTCTGTGGATTTGGCCATGTCGAACATGACAGGCTGGATAAAGGACATGAACCCTCCGAGCAACGCGCCTGAGACCCCGCAGTAAAAGCCTGAGATGGCAAGACTGAAGACCCTGAACCTTGCAGTGTTGAAACCGAGCAGCGAAGCGGCCACGTAGTCGTCCCTGCATGCTTTGAAAGCCCTCCCGTAGTTGCTGTTCACCAGGAAGAACATCCCTGCCCCCATCACCAGCAGAAAGCCCACAGCCACAGACATTGAGGAATAGTTTTCTATTCCGGGATAGCCTCTGGCTCCCCTTGTCACGCTTTCCCAGTTCTCTATGACCAGCCTTATCGCTTCACCAAGGCCCAGAGAGGCTATCGTATAGTAGTCGCCGACCAGTTTGAGCGTCGGTATGCCTATGAGATAGGCAAAAATCATGGCAACTATCCCCCCTGCAATTATGGCTCCGATGAAGTGGACCTCATACTGCACGGTAAGTATGGCTGCCGTGTATGCGCCTATCGCCATATATCCGGCATGACCGAGCGTAAAGACTCCCGTAAAGCCCGTGAAGAGTGATACTCCCAATGCCGCTATGCAGTTTATTGCAAGCAGTGTGATTATCCCGGTAGTGTAACCATCCATTTTCAGATACCTACACTTTCTCGCCCACGGATTTTCCGAAAAGTCCCGTGGGCCGTACAATGAGAGTAACGATGAGAAGGCCGAATACCACCAGGTCCCTGAACTGGCTGGAAATGAAACCTGCCGTCAGCATTTCTGCCAAACCCAGGATCAGGCTCCCGACAACAGCCCCGGGAAGGGAACCCAGCCCGCCGATAACGGCTGCGACAAAAGCTTTTGTCGTTATCATGCCAAGCTGCGGATAGAGTGTGTACCTAACAGATAAAAATATGCCCCCGACTCCCGCGAGGAGCCCGGCCACGAAGAAGACTATTGAGATCAGCCTGTTTACATTTACCCCCATCAGCCCCGCTATACGGAGATTGTAAGATGCAGCCCTGATCGCGAGCCCCCATTTGGTCTTTGAAAGGAAAAGCTGCAGGCCGACAAGGAATACTACCGCGGTTGCCAGCGACAGAAGGTCAAAAGCGCTGGTCGTTGCCAGGCCAAAGACATTTACCGGTTGCGTCGGAATCACCGGAGGAAGCGCCCTGAAACGGCCTCCGACGGTAACTACGAAAATATTCTCGATAACGATGCTCATACCCATCGATGCGATAAGCATATAAAGTGTGATGGGAGTACGCTCGCGGATCGGCTTGTATGCCAGGCGCTCAACTATGACAGCTGAGATCCCCGCTCCGATCAACGCGGCGAAAGAGGCTGCCAATATACCCATCCCGGCACCCCTCAGTGCAAAATAGCAAATGTAACCGCCGATCACGAGAAAACCACCATGTGCAAAATTTGAAAAGAGAAGGATAGAGTATACGAGTGAGTAACCAACTGCTATCAAGGCGTATACCGACCCGAGAGAGAGGCCGTTGATGACCTGCTGGATTATCATATCCAATTTAAAACACCTCTGCCTTTCTGGTGCCTAACCAGTCCTCAGAACCTGAAGCAAGGATCTGAACGGGCTTGGGGAGTGATTCCCCAAGCCCTCGTGGAATAGCATTCAGTGAAATTATTTGGGTTCGACTTTCTGGAAGAATTTGGCCTTAAGGTCATCTCCGACCTTGAGGATTATTCCTGCCTTGTTGAGCGGGTTGTGATCCTTGGGATTGATCGTCAGCGTCGCATGGTTGAGCTTGAGTCCCTTTGTTGCTTCGAGAGCCTTAGCTATCGCGGGGCCTTCAGCCTTGCCTGCGCGCTTGATCGCGTCTACGAGCCAGTATGTCGCGTCATATGCCATTGTTCCGTTTACGAATTCCTTACAGTCATCCTTGTAGACTTCCTTGTAGCGTGCAAAGATCGGTGACATGCCGGGATCTTCGAGGTATGTGTGGTTGACCCAGTAGGTACCCTTCATTGAGTCCCCGGCGATCTCGTTCATGAACTCGCCGTATCCGTCGCCGCCGATGATGGTGATGTCATTGAGTCCGAGTTCCCGGGCCTGTTTGATTATGAGGGCCATGTCCTTACCCATTCCCGGCAGGAAGAGGGCGTTTGCCCCGGAGCTCTTTACCTTCGTCAGCTGTGCGCGGAAGTCGACGTCTGTCTCACGGTAACCCTCATCGGCAACAACTTTGCCTTTAAGGGCTGTATAGCTTTTAACGAAGAATTCCCTGAGTCCCTGTGCATAGTCTGAACCTACGTTGTAAAGGATAGCTGCCTTGTCCTTTTTGAGGGTCGTCATTGCAAGTTCCGCAGCAAGAGCTCCCTGATAGGGGTCGGTGAAGCATATACGGAAAGAGTAAGGGCGGACCTTTCCCTTGTTGTCGACTGTTACGAGCGGGTTGGTCCCTACTGTTGAGATCTGCGGGGTCTTGCCCTTGTCAACGATGGGAGCGGTTGCGATGTTGATCCCGCTCGAGTTCGCTCCGATGATGGCTACGACCTTGTCGCTCTCTATCATACGGCGGACAGCGTTGACTGCGTCTTCGTTGCGTGTCTTTGTATCATAAATGACAAGTTCGATAGGGCGGCCGAGAACTCCGCCCTTTGCGTTGACATCACCGACCACCATTTTGGCCATGTTTACTTCAGTGATTCCGTAAGCTGCGTAGTCGCCGGTGAGGGCTGCGAGATATCCGACTTTGATGGGATCGGCTGCGAGTGCCGCGCCTGCTGAACAAAGAATAAAAATGACTGCCATAACCGCAAGGATCTTCTTCAATATACTGCACCTCCAATAATATTGTGGAAATATTTCAGATACTTTCAGGACCGCTGTGTGATTCGGGAACCTAACTCCTGAGCCTCACCTCCAGTCAGCTGCACAGTAATAATACAAGAATGGAAAAAATACTAAGAAGGTCTCGTGTCTGCTTCGATTATTCTAGTCGTCACTGAATAACGTGGATAATACAGTCACAGACTATATTTATGAGTAATTATAAGATATAATATCTGCAAGAAATCTATATAAAACGAGGAGAAACCTTGCAGAAATGAAACCCAAAACTA